>CAZENB010000026.1:21346-21855 GCA_964513555.1 uncultured Rhizobium sp.
TATAGATAAAGATTTAACATTTGTACAAGTTCTTCCAACCAAACCTGATAAAACTTTTCCAGAACCAATTTCAACAACTTCTTCAACATTATTTGATTGCATAAACAACATAGTTTCACGCCATCTGACTGAACCAGTAATTTGCTTAACCAAAAGATCCCGAATTTCATTTGGATCGGTTACCAAATTTGCCGTAACATTTGTAACAACTGGCACAATTGGCGATTTAATTTCAGCTTTATCTAAAGCCGCTTTCATTTCATCTTGTGCTTCAAGCATTAAATCTGAGTGAAAAGCTCCGCTTACTGGCAAAGCTAAGGCACGTTTTGCACCTTTAGATTTAGCAATTTCAATTGCTCTGTCAATTGCAACTTTTGAACCAGAAATTACAACTTGTCCAACTGAATTATCATTGGCAACTTGGCAAATATCAGACTCTGCCGCAAGACGAGCAATTTCTTCAGCAACTTCAATTTCAACACCTAAAATTGCCGCCATTGCACCTTGAA
>CAZENB010000027.1:0-21789 GCA_964513555.1 uncultured Rhizobium sp.
GGTTGAATTGGCATTTGTGAGGTTGCTTGTTAAAAGATGGTAGACAGGTTCTAAGAGCTATTTGCGATTTGCTGAGACTGGTGACTTTGGAATAACTTCAAAGAACCATATAAAACAAGATGGCTTTGATAGTGGATTTGAAGAAAGTGTTTGTAAATCTTTGAGGTTGCTGGGTTATGAAGTTGATTCTCAAGTTGGCTGCTCTGGTTATAAAATAGATTTAGCTGTCGTTTGTCCAAATACAAAAAATTATATTTTAGGAATTGAGTGTGATGGTGAAATGTATCACTCAGGAAAAACAGCTAGAGAAAGAGATAGACTTCGTCAGGAGGTCTTAGAATCAAAAGGTTGGAAGATTCATAGAATTTGGTCTTATGATTGGATTCATTGCAAAAAAGATGAGTTGGAAAAGCTAAAAACCAAAATTAGCCAATATAACTAATGCCAAAACTTAACCTAAAAAAAGCCTTACAAATTGCAGCAGTAGTAGCGGTTTCATCAGCTGCGATTTATCAATATTGTCAGAACTGATTATAAACATTGGATTGATGCTGACAAAGATTGTCAAAATACTAGGCAGGAAGTTTTGATTGCTGAAAGTTTAGAGGAAGTGACGCTTGATAAGAAAGGCTGCGAGGTGGTTAAAGGGAAATGGTATGATCCTTACGCCGACAAATATTTTACCAATCCAGATGACCTTGATATCGATCACTTTGTCCCGCTTGGAGAGGTTGATAGAAGTGGTGGCCACGAGTGGTCAAAAAATAAAAAGATGGAATATGCCAATGATTTAGATGACTCAGAAGTTTTAATTGCAGTTGATAAAAGTGCTAATCGCTCGAAAGGCGATAAAGATCCATCAGATTGGTTGCCGCCTAATAAAAAATTTCAATGTGATTACATTAAAACTTGGCAGAAGGTTAAAAAGCAGTGGAAGCTGAATATGGATGAAAAGGAAAAAGCCTTCATCGATGCGAAGATCAAGGAATGTCGATGATAATAAATGCTATATTAGCTAAGAGTTGCCAGAATTTATGAACTTTAAAATTAGATTTTTTAGCTTTTCCAAATAGGAAAAGCTTATTGAGCTGCTGAAAAATGCAATTTGCAGCCAGTTCCTTTCCTTTAAATAGCTGTTTTGATAATGAACTAAAATTCCTTGTGATTCTAAGAATTTACCCAGTTTTTCTGATTGTTGAGCTTTATCAAATTCGATAGTTGTAATCGCGCAGGATTTCACTTTTTCACTGGCTACAATCTTGATTTTTTGCTGCCCTAGAAACTTAACCAGATCATCATTTAGTTTTTGAATTTTTGGAGTTTTATCTTTTTGTAAAATCAATTCTAGTGAGGTATTCAAAGCCTTTAGCAAATTTGAAGAGAAGGTAAAAGGGATATTATTTTTTGCCTGATAAAACCCAATATCAAGATACTGGGCAATGGAGTTTTGAGGTTTTGGTTGGTGATTATGCAAGACAATTGCTATGCCAGCAAATGATTCTAATCCTTTGTTGCTCGAAGCTGAGGCCAAATAAATTTTTGATAAATCAATTTGGTAAATTCCAATTGAGCTAATGCAATCGACACAAACTTTGGCATTTGTTTTATTGGAAATAGCTAGAATTCTTTCCAAATCATTAATCATGCCAGTTGAGGTTTCACAGTGAACGAACCAAATCCAATCAATTTTTTTCTTCAGCAAGATTTCTGCGATTTCGTGATAATCAAAAACTTCTCCCCAATTTTTCTTTAAGATGAGGAATTTTAAGTTGTGGCGCGTTGCCTGATTTATAAGCCTTTCGCCAAATTCTCCGTTGGAAATTATCAAGCCAGATTCGTTTTTTAATGTCGATAAATTTGCTGCGATTGACTCATTAGCAAGGCTTCCACTACCCATCATTAAAGTAGAGTATTTTGCTTTGGTAATGATTTTTAACTTACTTTGTACTTCCTCTACTAATTTAGAAAATTCTGAAGAACGATGTGAAATTGCAGCTTGTGCAAAAGCTTTAGAAACTTTTGGTGAAATCATAACTGGACCAGAAAGAAAGCTGATTGGTTTTTTCATATCTTAAGTGCAATTGTTTCGTGAGTGATAAACATTGGTTGGAACTTAGCTTTTTCATCGCCAACCAAATGAGCAAATGGAACAAATCCGATATGCCTGTATAACTTTTCTTGTTTTGTTGTGCCTGATATTAAGGCGATGTCACAATCTTGGTTCAGAACATATTGCATTAGCTGCAGCGCAATTTGAAAAAATATTTTACCACCGCGATATTCTTTTTTGACGCTCAGAAGCCTTAATTCACAAGGCTTTGTCTTGCCATGTGGAAAATATGAATCGAGATTTGACAACTTATGATCAAGCGAAAATGGTCTTTGATTTCGGTAAGCAATCATCGCAATTAACTCCTCATCTTTTTTGCAAATAAAATAGGTGTTTTGGTGATGGAATTTATCTATAAGTTTACGTGATTCGCTTTGCTGATGCTGAGGAATTTCTTCAACGAATGTCTCATAATTTAAACGAAAAATTTGCTCAAATTCTTCTTCTGTGCTGGCAATTTTAAAGGTTAGCATGTGCTTTTTTTAGATGAGAAATGATTAACAAAATGATCGCAATAAAAACTGTCCATATTGTAAGTGGATCAAGAAAGAGCGGATACTGTTTCATCAAGATTAGACTGCTTGGTATTGTGGTTAACACGCTTACGGCTATGCTAAGTTTTTGGTTATGCGTAATTAGCAGGAGTAAGAAAAGAACGCTTAAAGAAATCAGCAATACCCAGAAATTTATCACAAAAATTATCGCGGTAAAAACTACAACACCTTTACCACCTTTGAACTGAAGCTGTGCTGGGAATAAGTGCCCAAGCATTATGGCAATTGCGCTGGATAAGAAAAGAATAGAAAAATTTGCATCTAATCTAAAAAAATAAATCGTCACACCAAGAGACAAAACCGTCTTTAAAAAATCACCAACGAAAGTTATAACGAAACCTTTCTTGCCAAGAATTCTTCCTGCGTTTCTTGCCCCAACAGTTCCACTATTTAAAGTTCTGATATCTGTTTTACTAAAAATTTTCACCAAATAGTAAGCACTGCAAAAACAACCAAATGCATAACTATAAAACAAAACCGCGACAAGATTGATGAATTCCATATTTATTCTCCCAACTCAACGATTAAGTTTATGATTTTATCTTTAACTTTCTGATTTTTTATTTTGTTCATAACATGAGCAGCCTTCATAGTTTGTAAGTCTTTTGGTTGATCGTTATTAATTAAAACACCTTCAAGCCCTTCAAAGAAAAAATGTGGCGATATGTTTAGAATTTTTGCTATCTCGTAAAGCCTACTTGCCGCTATTCTATTTTCTCCGCTCTCGTATTTCTGAAGTTGTTGAAACGATATCTCTAAATCATGCGATAGAGAATATTGGCTAATGTTTAAAATTTTTCTTCTAAGCTTAACTCTACTGCCAATATGACGATCAATTTTATTCATAATCGTAATAAATTGTTGTGTTAAAAAATTTTGCAGATAAAATGAACACTGTTCAATTACCCATTAATTAAACAGTGTAAAATTAAATGGCAAGAAGAAATGATCACACCAAAGATGAGATTAGAGAAATGGTAATCAAAACCGGCTCTGATTTAATTGATAAATCTGGTTTTTCCGGATTTAGCACTCGTCAAATTGCTAAAGAAATCGGATACACTGTTGGAACTTTGTACAATGTTTTTGACAGCTATGACGATATAGTTTTTCACATCAATGCGACAACATTGGATGATATGAAAGGTTTCATGAAAGGAAAGTTGGAACCGAATTTGAGAAACTCTGCTGCAATTAAACAATTAGCTCATCTTTACATAGAATTCGCCAGCCAGAATTATAATAGATGGAGCGCACTATTTGAGTATAGCATTCCAGAAGAATTGCAGCTACCTGAATTTTACAACAAAAAAATAGATGAGCTTTTTGCTATAATTAAAGACGTTCTGAAATGTTTTATCAAAGATGATTCAGTATGTTTAAAACATGCCAAGATAATATGGGCAAGCATTCACGGCATCTGTATTTTGAGTTTAACCAAAAAACTGAATGTTGCAGGACTAAATTCTGTTGAAGAACTAACAAATCAGTTAGTAGATAATTACTTACGAGGCATAGATAAATGATTCGTAAACTTTTACTGATACTAGGCCTTAATTTATCTATTCTATCCTCAAAAGCTGATGCTGAAGTTTTAGAGCAAAAAGGTGATTATGTCATAATTTTACACGGAATCGCTAGATCGAGTAAGCATATGGAATCTCTGGCTCATAACTTGGAAAAAGAAGGCTTTCAAGTAATTAACTTAGATTACCCATCAACATCACACAACATAGAAGACCTAACCGATATAATTCATAAAGAAATTTCTTCGAGAATCATATCGAATAAGAAGATGCATTTCGTTGGTTATTCAATGGGCGGCTTGATGGTTCGCGCCCTAATTCACAAATACGAATATTCAAATCTTGGCAAAGTTGTTCAATTAGCTCCACCCAACCAAGGTAGCGAAATTGCTGACTTGTTAAAGAATTTTTGGCCTTACAAAAAAATATACGGCCCAGCTGGGCAGCAGCTAATCACCGATCAGTCTTCAATTAAACATCTTCTTGGTGACGTCACTTACGATCTCGGGGTTATTGCTGGAGACACGGCAATTGATCCAATATGCTGGAGCATAATTCCAGGAAAGAACGATGGAAAAGTATCAATTGAACGCACCAAGCTAAAAGGCATGAAAGATCACATTGTTGTCAGCGCATCTCATACTTTTTTTCCGTCAAATAAAGAAGTGCAGAACCAAACTATTCAATTCCTTAAAAAAGGTATTTTTATTCACCAATTATGACCAATAAACTAATAAAAATATTTCTGATTATTTGTATCTTTGTGAATACATCATGTATTCCAGAGTTTTCGGAAAAACTTCATCCAAACTTCACTAAACATTTATGGGAAAATAAAACTGAATCAGAAGAAGTAACAAATATTTTAATATCGGAAGATGGTAAAAATGTAATAATGATTGGGGAAAAATATCATTATATCTTCAATGACGAATCTAGAATAATTCAGGAACTTCTGAATAAAAAAAGTGAATTAAATCCAACGGTAATTGATCAAAGCGATTCATCAAAAAAAGAACATCAAATCTTCTATATAAAAACAGATCAAACTGTCACAACGACAATAAAAATTAGAACCGATTATGATGATAAAAAAGAAATTCCTACCTTTCTAAATAAGGCCGGATTTGAGAAAAAGACTATTACCGAGCAGATAAAAAATAAGAAAGGTGAAAAACTTTACCTAGAGGGTGAACTTAGAATTACAGGTAAAATATATCGTCCCGATCCCAATGTTAATTACGATCAAATTCCATCAAAGCTTAACAAAAGATATAGTGTAACGCTGAAATATGAGCATGGATTTATAAAGAAAGCATACTCTGTGCCACTAACCCCAATTACATGGACAGCAGACATGGCCTATCCATTTATTTTGATAGGAACAGTCGTGGTAGTCTTTGCAGCTGCAGCATTAGTTATAACAACGGTCGGATTGGGTTATTTGGGAATGAAAGGAATTGAGTGCAAAGTATCAAGTAATTGTAAGCCAAATATTAAACAAACACATACTAAAAATGTCTCAAACTAATCTCCTGAAGTCACAAAGATTTCTTCCTCTTTTTATCACCCAATTTTTCGGAGCTTTTAACGACAATGTTTTCAAAAATGCCTTTCTGATTTGGTTTACTTACGATGTTGCAACCAAACTGAATATGGATGCACAATTGATGGTCACAATCGCTTCGGGATTATTCGTTCTACCTTTCTTTCTTTTTTCTGCACTTGCCGGACAAATTGCCGACAAATTCGAAAAATCAAAAATTGTTCGCATCATAAAAATTGCTGAAATCGTGATCATGATTTTTGCTTTTGTTGGGTTTTATTTCGAAAATATTTACCTGCTTTTGCTGTTGGTATTTTTGATGGGAGTTCATTCCACTTTCTTTGGTCCAATCAAATACAGCCTTCTTCCTGAAACTTTAAAAGACCATGAATTAGTAAGTGGAAATGCACTTATTGAAGGCGGAACTTTTTTAGCAATTTTGCTCGGAACAATTCTTGGTGGCGTTGTAATCAGATCACAAAGCGGTATCGAAATTATTTGTGCTGCAGTCGTGTTTTTTGCAGTGATTGGCTATATAGCGAGTTGCTTCATTCCCAAAACTCCAATTTCTGATTCTAGTTTAAAAATCGGATTCAATATCTTCTCACAAACTTGGAAAATTATCGGCTTCGCCAAAAAAGAAAACACGGTTTGGCTTTCAATAATTGGCATCTCATGGTTTTGGTTTATTGGTCTCACATTTCTTTCACAATTTCCAATCTACACCAAAAATATCATCAATGGCGATGAATTTATCGTCACACTTTTTCTGTCAATTTTCTCAATTGGCATCGGGGTTGGCTCTGTAATGTGCAACAAATTACTTAAAGGACAAATTAACGGAAAACTTGTGCCGCTTGGCTCAATTGGAATTTCGATAGGAATTTTATTTTTCTGTTTCGCCAGCAATATTTATCAAACGCCTGAAAATATAATCAGCCTTGGCGAATTTTTCGCAATCAGCTTCGCCAGCTATTTAATAGTTTTAAGCTTGCTCGTCATCGCAATATTTTCCGGCATCTACATCGTGCCACTTTACGCCATCATGCAGCACCGATCAGACAACAAATTTCTCTCACGAATCGTTGCCGCAAATAACGTTCTAAACGCTTTGTTTATGGTCGCCTCAAGCTTTGTAATTGTTGGCCTTATCGCGCTACAACTAACTCTGATCCAAATCTTCCTAATACTTGGAATTTTCAACATTTTCGTCTTTTTCTTCATCCGTAAAATTGTTAACCAAAACTTAAAATACCATGTTTAAAAACTTACTTCGCCTTACTTTAACAAAACTTTACAAAGTCGAAATCAAAGGTTTAGAAAATTACCAAAAAGCCGGAAATCGCGTTTTGATTGTTGCTAATCACTTGTCATTTTTGGATGCAATTTTGTTGGCCGTGTTTCTGCCAAATCGCCCAATGTTTGCGGTTAACACTTTCATTTCTAGACAATGGTGGATGAAACCATTTCTTGCACTGGCTGAAACTTTTGCCCTTGATCCAACCAATCCGATGGCGGTTAAAAGCCTGATCAACGAAATCAAAAAAGATAAAAGATGCGTAATTTTTCCCGAAGGAAGAATCACCGTCACTGGCTCATTAATGAAAATTTACGAAGGCCCCGGCATGATTGCTGACAAATCTGACGCAATGATTTTGCCAGTTCGTCTTGATGGCGCGCAGTTTTCACCTTTTTCGCGTTTGAAAGGTCGCGTTAAAATTCACTTTTTTCCTAAAATTACGATTACAATTTTAGCGCCGCAAAAATTTGAAGTGGCGAAAGAAATTACAGGTCGTGATCGTCGCGCAGCAAATGCTGACAAGCTTTATGACATTATGACAGAAATGTTGTTTGAAAGCTCTGATTACAAAAAAACCTTGTTCTCTTCGCTTTTAGATGCTGCAAAAATTCACGGAAAAAATCATGAAATTATCGTTGATGTTGAGCGCAAACCACTTTCCTACAAACAACTAATCACTCGCAGCTTTATTCTTGGAAAGCAAATCGCAAAAGAAACTTCAGAAGGTGAATATGTTGGTTTTATGCTGCCAAATATGAACACCAGCATCGCGACATTTTTTGCAATGCAATCGGCAAATCGCGTGCCAGCGATGATCAATTTCTCAACTGGTGGTGCGAATTTTATCGCTGCTTGCCAAGTTGCCAAAATCAAAACCATTTTTACCGCTAAAAAATTTATCGAAGGCGCGAAGTTACAGAAACTTGTTGAAGCAGCGGAAAATGAAAAAATCAGAGTAATTTATCTCGAAGACGTTGCCAAAAAAATCGGAATTTCAGACAAAATTTGCGGCCTTCTTAAAGCATGTTTTGCCGAAAAATTTTATCACAAAGTTTCTCCTGAAAATCCTGCCGTCATTCTGTTTACTTCTGGTTCGGAAGGTACGCCAAAAGGCGTGGTTTTGAGTCACAAAAATATTCAGGCCAATCGTTTTCAACTTGCTTCACGTGTTGATTTTTCAAGCAAAGATACAGTCTTCAACGCCTTGCCAATTTTCCATTCTTTTGGTTTAACTGGTGGAACTTTGCTACCGATTTTATCTGGTATCAAAACCTTCTTTTATCCATCTCCGCTTCATTATCGCATTGTGCCAGAATTGGTTTACGACACCAATGCCACAATTATGTTTGGCACTAACACTTTCCTCTCAAATTACGCCCGTTTTGCCAACGCTTACGATTTTTATTCGATTCGTTATGTCTTTGCAGGAGCTGAAAAACTCGACGAAGAAACACGCAAAATTTGGTCAGAAAAATTCGGTGTTAGAATTTTTGAAGGCTACGGCGCAACTGAAACTGCACCAGCACTTTCAACCAACACGCCGATGCACAACAAACCGGGAACCGTTGGCAGATTAATGCCCGCAATTAAATTCAAACTTGAAGAGATTCCAGGAATTACCGATGGCAAAAAACTTTTGGTGAGCGGACCAAATATTATGAAAGGATATTTGTTATCCTCAAATCCCGGAGTGATCACACCGACTCAAGATTGCTGGTACGACACTGGCGACATCGTAGCAATTGATGAAAAAGGCTATATCTCGATCAAAGGACGAGCCAAACGCTTTGCTAAAATTGCCGGAGAAATGGTTTCCCTAACCGCAACCGAAATTCACATCGCTAAATTTGATCCAAAATCAGCGCATGCAATCGTAGCAATTCCAGATCCTAAAAAAGGTGAGCAATTAATTTTGATGACAACCAGCCGAACCTTAAAACGTGCTGATATTTCAACTTACTTCAAAGAAAATCAAATCACCGAATTGTCGGTCCCAAAAGAAATAATAGTGGTGGAAAATCTGCCGTTGCTTGGAACTGGAAAGATTGATTATGTGAAAGTAAAAGAACTAACAAGCCGAACATCCTCTTAATTTAATCAAAAAATATATGCCATTTATCAAAACCCTTTTGATTGCTATTTTAATTACTACCAATCTTGCATCGTGCACTGATGCGCTTTGGCAAAAGAGCTATTACAGCGAAACCTTTAAAAATTTCCTGATTACTAAGGATGGGCAAAGAATCGTTCTTTTAGGAAAGAAGTATCACTACATTTTTGACGATAAATCCGACACAATAAAAAAACTGTTGTCTTGGGAAAGTAGGTCAAAGCTAGAGATGGAGATTGATGGTTTTTTGGTAAATAACACAATTGATGTAAATGCTTCCGTAACCGTAAAAGCAAATTCTTCAGTCAAGTTAAGTGATCAGGAGAAAGGTTTTCTTAAGGACTTAGGCTTTACAAAAGCTCGTTCAAATGATACTGTTCTTAAGAAAAAGATCAATCTTGTAAGTACAAGATATTTACCAAAATCAGGTGTGAATTATGATAAATCATCTTCGTTCAGCAAAGAATACCGAGTAAGTATTGAGCAAAGTAGCTTTGGCGATAAGACTATAAAAATTGCCTTTACTCCTGTTGCCTTAGCCACTGATGGAGTGTTAATGGTGGCTGGCGTTACTATGATGACGGTAGTAATAACCACACGCATAGTATCTTGTACTGCAATGGGTTTAAGACTGAAAGACTGTCACTAAAGCTCTTTGGAAGTGATACAGTGCTTCAGTAACTCATTAAAACTGCGAAGCATTGTTTCTGTAAATTCCTTTGAATCTTTACATTTCTCTATTGTATCTCCCACAACTACATCACAATTAAAAGGCACAAACAAAGCTTCGCCACGAGGTAAGGCTTTTCCAAGTCCACGCATAACAACAGGAATAATTTCTATATCACTCCGGTCTTTTGTCAGATAAAAAATACCTTTCTTGATTTTGCCAATTTGTTCAGGATTTCCTCTGCTACCTTCAGGAAAAATTATCAAAATATCTCCGTTATCCAGAGCTTTGTTACAGCCACTAAAAAGATTTTCCAGATCTTTGCTGCCACTTCTATCCAAAGGAATTATGCCGATGATTTTTTGTGAGAACCATGATCTAAATTTTCCTGATAAAAAATAATCTGCTGCTGCAACGGGTCTTATTTTATGAATTTGTGAAAGTGGATAAAGGCTCATCAATACCATCGTGTCCAGATGACTGTTATGGTTTGCAGCGAGGATTGCTGGACCTTTGTTTGGAAGCTTTTCGCGGCCACGAATATTTAGCCCCAATATTATGAAAGTTAGAGGTTTGACAATAAGCGCAAAAAATAAAATTTTTAAGACTCTTTCCATATCTAATAAGAAAAATAATAAATCATGTGAAAGAAAAGCGGAGCTGTGTACATCAAGCTATCTATGCGATCTAAAATTCCACCATGCCCGGGTATCAAATTGCCGCTATCCTTAATCTCTAAATCACGCTTTACTGAAGAAATAACAACATCACCAAAGAATCCAGAAACGCTAATTATGAAACCAAATATCAGGCCAAGTTCAAATGTTAATGGCGTTAACAATGGAGCAGCAAAACCAGAGCAAATTGTGATTGTCATTACTGCGCCCAAAAAGCCTTCCCAAGTTTTATTCGGGCTAACTTTTGGGATTATTTTATTTCGACCAAACAATTTGCCCCAGATATATTGAGAAACATCGTTAAACTGAGTTATAAAGAGCAGAAATAAAACCAGTCCAATACTTCCTGCAGCATCATTTTTAACTGGCAGAGTAAGAAGATAGGCAATGTGGCTAATACAAAAAACCGTTAACATCAAAGCCCATTGAATAGTGGCTGCTGATTTTATGAAGCCTTGATTCTGGCCAATCAAAACCATTCTGATTGGTAAAAATAAAAACATATAAACCGGGATGAAAATTATGAACATTCCATACCAGCCAATATAAACGAAGTAATATTGCACAGGTATTGCAAGATAAGCCCAAAATAAAACTCTGCGGTCAGCTTGTCTGAGAGATGCAATTGAACAAAATTCCTTCAAAGCCAAAAAGCTCAGAAAACCAAAAAATATCACCGATGACTTTTTGCCCATGGCTAACGCAGCAAAAATTAAGGCAATCATCCACCACCATGATTTTATGCGCTGCCTAAGATTTGAATAGTCACGATTTGGGTTTTTTACTTTTAGCGCAATACTGATTGCTGATGCGACAATCAAAAGCATCAAAACAAATAGCATTGCCAGCAACGAGTTGTTAGGAAGGTTATACATGGTTCTTATTTTCTAAAAAATTATAGGCCGCAACTGTTCTGCGGTAAATTGTAATCATAGAGCCAAAAATAATTATTATCAGCGCAACGAAAATAAAAAATCCGCTATTCTCAATGATTGTTAACAGACAGGAAATTGTCATAACTGCCATTCTATGTTGTTTAGCCATCGGTCCCGTAAAGTTAGTAGGAGCACCAATGCTTGTTGCTAAAGTTCTGATGTAAGCTGTCATTACAGCCATTAATGCAGCACACCAACCAAGAATCGCGCACCAACTAAAAAAATTTACAGCATAACCAGCTGCTATTAATATCAGAGAATCAGCAATTCGATCTGGAATGTCGTTGAATAATTCTCCGGATAAACTTTTCTTACCACCTTCAACAGCAACCATCCCATCAAACAAATTGCACAAGAGGCGCAACTGTAGGAATATCGCAGCAGCTAGTGGAAAAAACCAATTTTGACCGGATGATAAAACTAAAAAAATTGCAGCAAATGCAGCAAAAATAATGCTGAAAATTGATATCTGATTTGGAGTTATATTTCTCTTGCTTAAAAATGAGGCAAACTCTCTTGCAAGCTTTGTATCGCGTACTTTCAGTGGTCTTCTATTATTTAAACTTGTCATGGTTAATTTTTTCTAGTTTTGCAGTTACAAAAAAACAAAAGATGGTGGCAACAGATACGGGAGGAGCAATTGTGTAAAAGATATTTTTGGTACCAACAAGAAAGTGAATTGCCGTTAGTGATGATGTTGTAATTAGAATTGTTGCAGCGGTAGGTAAAAAGAATCTGGTCGGAGACAAAACTAAAAAATTAAAAATTTTAGTTACGCATTTTATCAAAAATATCGTAATAATAAAACTCGCCAACCCTTGAACCAAGGCGGATTTGATATTTTGATTAATAAAATAAGCCCAACTTCCCCAGAGTAGAAATGCAAAAAACGCGGACAATATGTTAAAAAGATATTTGGTTTTGTTGTTACCCATCTGTTTAAGAAATTTAATTAACACTCCACTCATAATAGAGTATTTATTCCAACAATTCAATCAACGCTTGGTAGAGTTGTTGGCGAATAAGATCAAATTGTCATCACACCACACAAAATCCACCAAACCCAAAACCCACACCACAAATGAGTCGTCATTTATTCATTTTACTGAACTATTTTTATGATAAGGACTTTTAGATAATTCCTCCAAGATTTTAGTCAGTTCCGATTTCAAGATATTTTTTATCTCAAAAATATTAGTTTTACCAACTAGCTGTGGAGCGATGTGATCTGGCATGTTAAGAAAGCGATCTCTTATTCTTCTTCCAGCGGTAAAGGCTTGTGTTTTGACCTCCTGAATCGGGATGAGTTTTCCTGATTCTCTTTCAAACTGAAGCTGGGTTAATTTGGCGTTGTATTCTTCCCTGATAGCGCGGCTGCGGTGATAGGATATTTTGTCATCACTGCTATTATCTGCTGAATTTCTTTGTTTGGCTGGGTTGGTGTTTTCAAACCACTCTGCATCAGCGGATTTTGGGTTCAGTTTTTTATTCTTATTCAGTGTAATTCTACCAGCTTTTATAGCCTTTCTGACGGCGACCACGGAAACGTTGCGATGCTCGGCATATTCTTTTATTGAGAGCTCAAGTGCATCTTGTTTTAGCTTGGGTTTTCTTGAGCTTTTGTTTTGTGAGACATTGATTGGCATAGACTAAAGACAATATTTGTTATTAAAAAAGAAACCCAAAAACTAAATCTGACTGTAGAAAAGTCGTGCGGTTGCGCGTTACCCGCGAGAAAAATTTCGTCAAAGTACCTTTTTGTTTTTTGGTTATTCATCGTGTTATTCTATAAAAGCATCCCATACCCATACTATGGGGTGATTTCACCCCCATAGTATATGGGGTTTACAACTACGGAACTTGGTTATGGTGGTTGAGACCAATAAAATCAGAAGTTCCGCACTACAAAACTTAATTTTTTTACTTAAGCGTTTTTGGATAACTGCCGAACTTGGAAACAAGCAGTAAACACAAGGTTCGGTGCAACTTTACAAAATCAAGTTCCGCACCACTTTGTTAATCTGTGCCGAACTTTCTCAGATAAAGGAGTCATAAACAATTTGTTATCACGAAGCCTTGACCAATCTAAGTTCGTCAATTCTGCACCCTGATAAATAGCGAGTTCGGCTTTAAGTTCCGCAATTTGATTTCTGGCAAAAAGCTATTCATTTTCTTCCCCTCTTTCTTCATCTTCATAACTCCAAATCACCTGATCATCAGTTATTTCCATAGTGTTTCCAGTGTTTGGACATTTAAAATGAGTTGGCAAAACTTCTTGTGGCGCGTCATCACCAAAAGGAAATTCCATCCCTTCAACGCAAACGATGCCGAATTTTGAAGTTGAGATTGGAAGCTTAAACTTCACAAAATCGCGGCTATATTTGATGTAACCTTTGGTCGCCAGAATAGAAATTCTTCTGCCAATTGAATCGATATAGCCAAGCCCGCACTTATTCTCAAACTTCTCAGCAAATTGATTGGCAGTGTAAACTCTGCCCGCTGTGGCTTCTGATTTGATCAATTTTATAATCACATCTGATTTGCGATCTCTTTCAGCATCAAGCCTGTTGCCATATTCTTTTCTAACTAAACGCTCGGAAAAAAGATTTAACTCAGTCCATTTATTATCGATTTTCTCAACAATTTTTTTTGGAATTGCATTGCCATTTCTCAGCTCAAAATGCAGATGAATTTTTGGCTCATATTCGTTTGGACGATGCAAAAGCAATCCGCTGCTGTAGAAGCTTCTTAAACTGCCAGCGCCGCTAAGTGCTTGGAACGGATCTTCTTCAATATCCTTCTTTCTGATTTTTTTGGTGTGATGACAAAGAATAATTCCTGAATTGCTGTTAATCAAAGCACGCAACTTTTCCACGCGGTTTTGTAAGAAAAACAACATCGAACTATTATCATTTTCGCTGCCATTTTCGCCTCCGTCAAAAACATTACGAATTGGATCAATGCAGATAATATCTGGTCCGCTATTAGGAAAATCTTGTAAAATGGCTTTGTGCAACGCAGCAATTCCTTCATCATTTAAAATCATGTGAAGTTGCGAAGTGACGATAAGATTTCGTGAGGCTTTAAAAAAAGTTTCGTCAGAGATTTTCAACTTTTCTATGCGTTCGCGTAAGTAGAAATATCCGATTTCAGTTTGCAGATAAAAAATTTTAAGCGGATGTGGCGGCTTCAATCCAAGAAAGCTTCCGCCAGCCGCCATGTGAGTTAGAAAATTTATCAAGAAATCACTCTTACCAACTTTTGGCGCACCTCCAATTACTAACATTCCACCAGGAGTTAAAAGCCTTGGAGCGATAATATCATCAGGCATCGGGCGCTTGTCATTTCTGAATTCTTCAAGCGAATTTCTGGGGATTTTTATTTCGCTGCTTTGTGCTGATTCCAGAAAATTACTAATATCGAAATTCTCTAGCACCGCATCAGCAGCATCCCATTTGGCTGGTTTGTCTTTTGGAGGAATTAAAATTGAAATAAATGAGGCAATGCCAGCAAGATGCGTGGAAACTTTTTTGCCGTAATCTATTCCTGCTGGATCGTTGTCTGGCCAGATAATTACCTCTTTTTCAAAAAGTGGCGACCAATCGGTTTTATTGATTGGAGCATTTGCGCCAAACATTGCGGTTGTTGCAACAAAACCTTTTTCAATAAGTCGATCAGCGGATTTTTCACCTTCAACCAGAATGATTTTTTTGGCATTCAGAATTTGTGGAATGTTGTAAAGTGGCCTTGGATTTGGTGATTTGGCTTTTTTGTTTTTCACATCCCAAACCCGAAATTCTTTGCCGTTTTCGGTGTCGTAACGATAAACACAGGCGATTAATTTTCCCTGCCCATCAAGATAATCCCATTTGGCTGTTGGTTTTCCGAGATCTTTTTGCGAAGCAAAATCAGATATTCGATTTTTTTGAATATGTGAGGGACTGCCAATCCAATCGCCAATATCCAACAGAAGTTCGCCAAATTCTGATTTGCTAAAACCGCGAGCCCGTTCCCATAGGCTAAAAATATCACCACCATCATTTTCAGCGAAATCAAACCATCGGCCTTGATTTTCTCCCTTAAGATCAACAACCAAACTTTTTCCTGCTTCTCCTTTGGTGCTTCCTATGTGAAAGTGGTGGTTATTAACATGACCTTTAGGAAAAAGATAAAAGAGAGCATCTTCAACAGAGTTTAGCAATTGTGCCCTGATTGCCTCTTTATCAATTTTTCTTGGCAGATCTCCCTGATTTTCTGCGCCATTAAAATCTAACATATTTTGAGAATTATCGGTAATTTTTAGGGAATTTCGCGCTATGCTTAATTTCTCGTGATTCCAGCCATTGATCAAAAGACACCTTGGAATAAACTATGACTCTGCCAAATTTTGTTTTCGGTGGCACTCGGTTTCTTCTGTGGCAGTGGTCTACCCTGAGTGTGGAAACACTTTTCCCCAAAAATGCAGCCATTTCTTCTTCGCTATAAAAGCCTGGTGGAGTGGTAATTTTAGTCATTATCACCTCCTATTTTTTCAAATAAGATTGTGCTAATGCCCTGTAAACACAGGGTTATTGCTGGTTTTTTGTTTCGATTTTTCATTCTTGTCCTCACATAATTTTTAATAATGTGGGCAAAAGTTAGAAAATGGGGCGTATAGAAATCGGTATGGCTGGCGTATTAAAACCCGTATTAATTTGACTATACGTCTAGGAAAATAAGGTGAAATCGAGGGTATGCGAACGGTCTTGCAACGAGGTAATGAAGGTAATCGTAGGTAATTTTAGGCAATTACGATTGGAATGAGGGAATATCGGCAGGTTTCGATAAAGATGAGAACAGGGCAAAAAACTTTTATTTCGCCGATAAACGCTTAAGAATTTTGATTGTGAAATTCAGATTGGACAAAAGAGACAATTACGGACACCAGACGGACACCAAATAAAAACTAAATTTTAGAAAATCGTACCAACCCTTGATAGGAGATGGTGGAGCTAACGAGATTCGAACTCGTGACCTCTTGCATGCCATGCAAGCGCGCTACCAACTGCGCTATAGCCCCTTTAAATTATAAAATCAAATTATAAAAATGCTTTGTTACTTTTTCTGCCTTGTTTTTTTCGCTTTAGCTCAGGATAACAGTTCTTTTGTATTTAACTGGTAAATTCCTAAAAAATTGGCACCTTTTTTATTGCGAAAGAAAAATAGAAATGCGAAAATTCCTTTAATTTCTAAGCTTAAAACAATTAATTTTCAATTCATTTCTTCAAAAATCAGATGATTAAAATCACTTTTCCCGACTTCTCAATACGTGAATTTGAGAAAGGAGTCAGCGGTCTTGAAATCGCCAAATCAATTTCAATTTCTTTGGCAAAATCGGCTTTAGCAATTAAGTTAAATGATGAATTGCGTGACTTATCTCACAAAATTGAAACTGATGCAAAAATTGAAATTATCACACCAAAAAGTGGTGCTGACGCTTTAGAAATTATTCGTCACGATGCTGCTCACATTATGGCTGAAGCAGTTAAAGAATTATATCCAGAAACTCAAGTAACTATTGGTCCTGCAATTGAAAATGGCTTTTATTATGACTTTGCTCGTAAAACACCTTTTTCTTTGGAAGATTTAGAGAAAATTGAAAATAAAATGCGTGAAATTGTGAAGCGCAGCGAAGAAATAACACGCGAGGAATTAACAAGAGATGAAGCAGTAAAATTTTTTGAATCAATCGGAGAGAAATATAAAGCAGAAATTATTGCCTCAATTCCAACAAATGAAGCAATTTCACTTTACCGTCAGGGTAAATTTATTGATCTTTGCCGTGGTCCACATGCTCCCAATACTTCACATATAAAACACTTCAAATTAATGAAGTTAGCAGGAGCTTATTGGAGAGGTGATTCAAATAATGAGATGCTTCAACGTGTTTATGGTACAGCATGGGAAAGTGAAGAAAGTTTAAAAAATTATCTTCATATTTTAGAAGAAGCCGCAAAAAGGGATCATCGTAAACTTGGACGAGAAATGGGTTTGTTCCATGTTCAAGAAGAAGCAGTTGGTTCAGTTTTTTGGCATCCTAAAGGCTGGACAATTTTCAGAGAAATTGAAAATTACATTCGCCAAAAACTTGAAAAAAGCGGATATGTTGAAGTAAAAACTCCACAAATGGTTGATAAAATTTTGTGGGAAAAATCAGGTCATTGGGAAAAATTCCGTGAAAATATGTTTGTTGCTGAAAGCGAAGAAAGAACTCTTGCCATCAAACCGATGAATTGTCCATGCCATGTACAAATTTTCAATCAAGAATTAAAATCTTATCGTCAATTGCCACTTCGTATGGCAGAGTTTGGTTCTTGCCATAGAAATGAATCTTCAGGATCACTACACGGAATAATGCGTGTTCGTGGATTTACTCAAGATGATGCTCATATTTTTTGTGAAGAAAATCAAATTAATGAGGAAACCATAAGTTTTTGCAATATACTAAAAGAAGTTTACAACGATTTTGGATTTAAAAAAGTTGATGTAAAATTTTCAACAAGACCAGAAGTTAGAGCTGGATCTAATGAAACTTGGGATAAGGCAGAAGGAGCTTTAGCAGAAGCGGTAAAAAAAGCTGGTCTCAATTATGAAATTCAAGAAGGAGAAGGTGCTTTTTATGGTCCAAAACTTGAGTTTCAACTAACTGATTCAATTGGTAGAAAATGGCAATGTGGTACTTTGCAAGTTGACTTTATTTTACCAGAAAGACTTGATGCAAATTATGTTGCCTCAGACGGTAGCAAGAAAAGACCAGTTATGTTACATCGTGCAATTTTAGGAAGCTTTGAAAGATTTATTGGAATTTTAATTGAAAATTATGCTGGTAAATTTCCTCTTTGGATTGCTCCAACTCAAATTGTTGTTGCAACAATTACTAATGATTCTGATGAATACGCAAAAAAAGTTATCTCTGAATTAAAGACAGCAGGATTTAGAGTTGAAGGCGATTTAGATTCGCAAAAAATTAGTTATAAAATTCGTGAACATTCACTAAAAAAAGTTCCATATATTTTAGCTCTTGGGAAAAAAGAGGCTGAGAATAACTCCGTTTCGGTAAGAAAATTAGGCGAAGAAACCCAGAACACAATGTCTTTAGAATCTTTTATTTTAAAAGCACAAAACGAAGTCAAAAATAAGAATGCCTAAATTTATAATGGATAAAAAAAGCGATCTTTGCTCTAGTCTGTGCTTTTATCTTGCCGCCAATTATTTTTGCGATTTTATTTCAGATCTAGAACATTGACTTAAGACAAATTTTTTTTGAACAAAACGAAGATGTTTTATCAACTACTTTTGTAATAAAAACAATAATACATTTCGTTAAAAAAATTGAAAATTCACTACCCCAAGGATCAATTATTTTTCAATTACCTTTGATTGGATTTCCAGAAGGTTTTGGCTACAGTTTATTGAAAGGCTATTTATATTCAGAAAACTTACGCTGGTCTTATACGGCAATTGACTTTAGAACAAGTTCAAATTGGCAAAAAGAAGTTATAACTCTTGATCCCAATAAATTTATTTACGAATTGAAAAAAGCAGGATTCAGAGGAGTCTATTTAGATAAAGGAGTAATCAACCATATGGCTAGTGAAACAGACAAAGTAAGTTACATGAAAAAATACGCTAAAATTGAGAAAAATTTAAGAAAAATCTCAAAAAACACCATTTACTCTGGTAATCAGATAGTATTTTTTGAAATTTAATAAAAAGCTGCGCAACTAGAAAACTTCAGATGCAAAACTCTTTCAATATACCAAAAACTTAATCAAAACGTTATTTTTCCTTTCTAAATGGAAAAATATCAAAAATTCATTTCTGAATTATAAATTATTTTTTTTCGAAATTTAGAATTTTCTTAACTTCTTTTTTAGCATCAAGATAATAGGATTTATCGCCAGTCATTTGTGTCATTATGAAAGGTACCCATTTTTTAAACAAACATTACCCTTCTAATTTATTAATTTTTACAATTATCAAAGACCTCCAATCTTTAAATTATAAAACCCCTTCTCAAATTTATTTTGAGAATGAAAATAAGAGAAATTTTGTTTGAAAATAAAAAAATTTACTCAAAACTTTTAACAGAATTTTTAGGCTAAAAAGTCTACGGATTTTTTACAGAACTGGTCCTAAAATTGGGGTGCAGCTCTTGTTTTATCAATCACTTTTGTGATAAAAATGTCCTATAGCCCCTAAAATCACCACCACTTCGATGGAAAATTTTTAGGCGATTGTTTTTAGAATTAGGCATTGGCGTAATTATTAAAAACCAATTATTTAATAATTCTAAATTGGAGTAAAATTATGAGTAAAATCAGTATAGCGAAGCTAAGATTTTGGAAATGTTGAAGGAATATAATTACCAAAGACCTCATTCAAGCTTAGGTGGATTGCCACCAAAAATATTTTTAAATCAGCAAAATATTCTTAATATTGATAAGAATAAAAACAAAAATATTGTTGAGGAAATTGTTGGTTAAAAAATTAAAAAGTCTCCACTGAAGTGGCGGCAATTTTGAGGGCTAGGACAAAACTGGTATTAACAATTTTATTTACCACGAATAACTCTGGATAAATATAGAAAATCCCAAATGATTTCACTCAAATCGTTTTGTAGAAAATTTCTCAATTTTTTAAAAATTTTATGCCCAATTTCTCAGACTTCGCAAAGCAGAAACTTCAAGAAAGAAATAATTCTTCTGAGGCGAAATTAGATCTTTCCAAAGTAACCAAAATTTTGCAGGACGATTTGGATCGTCAGATTATTTCGCAAGATAGCGAACTAAGAGAATATTATGATTTTTACAAAGCGCTTGATGATAATAAAAGCTCTTATCAGCAGCAATATGTTGGAGCTAATAAAGCCACTAAACAAGGTGAGTTAAGAGATAAAACGCGTAAATTTTTTGGGCAGATAAAAGCAAAATACCCTGCGAATCAAGATGCGATAAATCTGCTAGAGCAAGATTTAACAAAAAAAATTGCTGCAGGTGTAGATGAGCAAGTTGCGTTGGCTGTTCCTTATTTGATGTTGCAGACGATAACTTATTTTGATCAGATCGATAAAATTCAAGATCTTGAAAAAAAGGATCACTTTCTAAGTCAGTTTCCAATGAGAACGGAAGATGAATATGCTTGTGTTGGGGGTTTTTCTACTCGTCTTAATCCAATATTGATGATGCTTAATGCTGAAAATGTGCATTTAAATTCAGCTCATCAATCGGCGGTTTCTTCATCAAATCTCAATAGAGGAGGCAGCGTTCATCAACAAGCGATGATGAATGCTTTATTTGGAATTAATCTAAAAGATGAACATTATCTTTTGCCGGCAGGAAGATTTACTTCCCAAGAACTGTGGCAAGGCTATTTGAATTATCATGTTAAGTTGCAAGAGCAGTTTTTATCGCAGCAAGAGCAGATAGAAAAAGATGTGACAGATTTAGCGATTCTTTTTGACAAAGGCAAAGATGCTTTAAATTTTTCTAAAAACCTCAAAGAAAAATTTTCTTTAAAAGATACTGATTTCTACAAGTATGACGAAGATTTTATGCCAATCATCGATGATGAAAAAGTTGAGGCAGAGCTAGAAAAAAGAGCCAGCAGTTATTATCCCAAAGGCATAGATCTGCCAATTATTCTTCAAAAAAATTATGCTCCAATTAAAGATTTTAATGATTTTAGGACCGCTGAAATCATAAGAGAGATTTTGCACAATCCCACGCCTTCTCAATCAGAAAATAGCGTAGCACTTAATTATCTTTGGATAATGGCCGTTAAAGAAATTAATAATTCTGGGGACATCTTGGTTTTACCCAAAGCTTCGGAAGCAAATTTACTACAAATGCTTAAAAGCAATGCAAATGATGAAGAAATTAAATCATTCTTTGAAAAGCAAGAGCAGCAATCACTACACGCTCTGGAGCAAATTGCGTCATCTGATAACTCAATCTTATCTCAAGACAAATTAGTTTTAATAAAAGACAAGCTGGTATTTGCGAAGGTTCTGGGCAAAAAAGATTTGTTACTTTACGCTGCAAGAAATGGCTATGTTTCAGCGCTCGATATTCTTTTAGGTGATGATAAAATTGATGTTAATCACGCTAGCGAAAAGGGCGGCACCGCTTTAATGTTTGCCGCAAAAAATGGTCACTTAGAAGTAGTTAAGGAACTTTTAGCATATAAAAACGAAAACGAGAAACTTTTAACAGATGTTAATCAAGCTAACGTAAATGGCCACACCGCTTTAATGATTGCCGCACAAAATGGTCACTCAGAAGTAGTTAAGGAACTTTTAGCATATAAAAACAAGGAATCAG
>CAZENB010000028.1:0-21452 GCA_964513555.1 uncultured Rhizobium sp.
TGGCGGACAGGGTGAGATTCGAACTCACGGTACGTTTGCACGCACGGCAGTTTTCAAGACTGCTGCCTTAAACCGCTCGGCCACCTGTCCAATTTTTACTTCAAGATAAATAACAAAATAAATAAAAAGCTAACTTGGAAGTTTGCTACTTTTTGCTTAAATTGATTGAGATAAAACTTTGAAGAAGTCGTAAATTAAGATAAAAAAAATTAAATGCAAGAGAGTCTTATCAAAAAATAGAGTAATTATACCACGATAAACAATTGTTACGCTCCCCAATTTTCAATATAAATTTAAGAGAGTATTTTCAGCAAAATCCTTTGTTCTTTGCCATTCTTATTATCCACCTCAAACACATCAGAAACATTAACAAAAATTGATCTCTCAAGCAATAATAAAGACTTTGAGACACCATAAGCCGCACAAATATCAACCACAGGACGACCCTTTATGCCCTCAAGAACAATTGAACTCTTTTCTTTAGCACTCCATTTTTTCTTCATAAATTACCTGAGTAATTGCAATCCGAATATTCGCAAAAAGTTTCGCGGCTTTTGCATCAGCCATGATATCAGGGATGATGGAAAAACAAATCGGATTAAGTTAATAAATTACTCTCTATGATTTTTAAAGAATTAATGGGGAGCGGTTACAATTCTGTTACTAATTCAAACTGTTATCATGAAAGAAGGTAAATGATCTCAAGATTTTGGACTAAAGAATTTAACTCCATATCCTTCGATTATCGCCTATGATTACAGTTTTTTTGCTTTTAATTCTATAATTCCCAAAAAATTAGTAATTATGTCTTAAGGGAATGTTGAATTTCAATTCAAATAATTTTAGAAAAACTTTTTAAATTTCCCTGATTATTTCTTTAATAAATGATGTTTCAGGCTTCTATTTACATAGCTAGAGCTATTTTAGTTTGTATCGTTTTTAAGAATCTCAAGAATAAATCATATTCTTTATCAAATAGAAATGGTAACTTTAGATCAGTTAATTGATAAGAATCATAATTATCGCAAATTCAAGAAGTTGTGGGATTTAGAGCTGGTTAGGGAGTTGAAGAAGGTTGAGGACTCCATTGGTGCTGATTTTAAGGGTTATGGAATTTTCAGATTCAACAGTCCCATTAAACGATTCAGGTAGGCAACATTCTTGCAAACTTTTCATCGCTAATATCGCTTGGATATAATTTTTTACTTATAAAACTCCTTTGTTGGTTAACAACAAAGGATTTGGTTGATGTTTTTAGTAAGTCAAAGATTTATGATGGGTTCTTAGAAATTAAAAGTTACAGTTTTTTTTAAATCATCATGAAGACTTAAAGCTACTGGACAAGAGTAAGCTGCATCTTTTAGCAATTGTTGCTGCTTTTCATCAAAATTATTTTCTGGAAAATGAAATTCAATTATAATTTCCGCTACTTTTCTTGGAGAAGCTGACATAATTTTTGTAATATCACAGTTAGTTCCCACAATATTTAAATTGTTGTTATTGGCCACAATTCCCATTATTGTAAACATGCAAGTTGCAAGCGATGTTGCCAAAAGATCAGTTGGTGAAAATGCTTCGCCTTTCCCTTTATTATCAACTGGCGCATCTGTAATTAGAGTATTATTTGATTTGAGATGAATTGAAGTGGTGCGCAGATCGCCCAAATACTCACTTTTAATTGTGATTGACATGATAAATTGAGTTTTAAGTTAATTTTGATTGTATTTATTCAAAGTTGACAAGATTGATGGTTTAAAATCAACTTTTTCCAAATAAAATATGCTAAAAATTTCAAATTTAAGCCTTTCATTAAAATTGATAATCTTAACTTGAAAAAAGGCAATTCAGGTTGTGGAAAACCACTTTGCTTCATACAATTGCTGGTTTAAAAAAAGTATTAAGTGGCAAAATTATTTATTGATGAAACTGACATTTCAAACTTATCTGAAAGCAAATAACCGCTGCCAAATGAAGATTCCTCTTCGCCGTTGCTAACTTAGCATTCTTATCGCAGTAACCCTTATCAGCATAAACTACACCAGAATTTGGAACCACATGCTTAATTCCTTTAAAATCATTAACGCTGGCAGATGTAATCGCAACCTTGGCCTAATTAAAAAACCACCTATTTTTTTAATTATGCCAACCTTGTTAATCATGCCACTTTGCATATCAAATGATATATGCTTCTAAAACCATACCAAAACTTATTACCGCCTTTGCAGCCAAAATTTGCCTCCTTATCCTTCGCAAACTTTGGTAAAATTTCATTGTTAAGTTTGTCATATTTTTCCTTAATCGCCGTCTCGTTTTTCCCAAAAGCTATACAAATACTAGCACGAAGCATCATTTATTAAAGAAATGATCAAGGAAATTTAAAAAGTTTTTCTAAAATTATTCGAATTGGAATTCAACAGTTCCTTAATTAATATCTAATGGTTTAGCTAATAAAATTGGAAAAATTTTTTAAAAAAATTTACGACTAAATTTAGATTTGCAAAATAATTCTCCACTTCTATTCAGAATGATGCAAAAATATAATTTAACTTTCTTGTTTTGTGATAAAATTTTTTAAATACAGATCAGGACGATTCTTTTTTGTAACCTCAATTGCTTTTTCTTTACGCCATTCTTCAATTTTCTTATGATGCCCTTGAGTTAAAATTTCTGGAACTTTTCTTCCTCTCCAATCGCAAGGTCTTGTATAATGTGGATATTCGAGCAAGTTTTCATATTCAGAATTATCTTTTGCACCGAATGATTCTTGACTTAGAGAATCATCGGTTCCCAAAACACCAGAAATATTCCTAAGAACTGAATCAACTAAAACATAAGCTGCTAACTCTCCACCGCTTAGAACATAATCACCGATAGATATTTCTTCAATTTCAAATTCTTCTAGAACTCTTTGATCAACACCTTCATAACGACCACATAATAGAATTATTTCTTCTTCTTTCGCAAATTCTTGAGCAATTTTTTGATTTAGAACTTTTCCACGAGGTGATAAATAAATTATTTTTGATTTTTTAGAAATATTTGACTCAATAGCTTCTGCAATAACATCTGGTTTAAAAAGCATTCCTGCACCTCCTCCATATGGATAATCATCAACTGTTTTATGCTTATCTTTAGCAAAATCACGAATATTAATTACTTCAATTGACCATAGATTTTTTTCTAAAGCTGAACCTGTAACTGAGGCAGCAAGAGGACCAGGGAAAAGTTCAGGGAATATGGTTAAAATTTTGAAGTTTATCACCTTAAATTATTTATGATATTTTACGTAAAACAAAGTTTTCTAAAAAACCTTCTTCAATGCTGCTACTGCTTTTCTTGTTTCTTCTTCGTTTCTAATTAGAGAAAATCTTACAAAACCTTCTCCATTTTCACCAAAACTACTTCCCGGAGTCATAACAACACCTGTTTCTTCAATCATTTTTTTACAAAAATCAAAAGATGAGAGGTGAGAAAATTGTTTAGGTAACTTTGTCCAAATAAACATACTAGCTTTTGGTTTTTCAACCACCCAATTAAGTTCTTTTTCAAGCAAATTACATAAGAATTCACCACGTTTTTTATAAAGCAAACGTAATTCTTTTAAGTAATTATCGCTTTTTTCAGAAAGAGCATCAATTGCAGCAATTTGGATAGGATTAAATGATCCGTAGTCAAGATAAGATTTAATTTTATAAAGTGCTGAAACTAAAGTTTTATTACCAACTGCAAAACCAACTCGACAACCAGCCATTGAATAGCTTTTTGAAACGCTTGAAAATTCAATTGCTACATCTTTTGCACCTTCAACTTCAAGAATTGAATGAGGCTTATCTTTTTCATCAAAATAAAGTTCAGCATAAGCAACATCAGATATTATATAAATTTGATGTTTTTTACAGAAATCAACAATTTCTTGGTAAAAATCCAATCCAACAATTTCAGTTGTTGGATTACACGGATAATTAACAATAACTGCCAAAGGCTTTTTCTGACCTTTAGCATCTTTTTCTTCAACAAATTTCTTAAAGTCACGTAAAAAATCTTGCGATTTAATAGATGGTAAATGTACCACATTACTTTTTGATAGAGCAAAAGCAAAAGTGTGGATTGGGTAAGCAGGGCTTGGTACAACAAAATAATTTTCAGGATCAGAAATTGCGTTTGCTAAAGATGCAATTCCTTCTTTGGCACCGATTGTAACCAAAGCTTCTGTTTTTACATCTAAACTTACACTAAAACGACGTTTGTAATAAGAACAAATTGCCTCACGTAAAACTTCAATTCCACCTGTAACAGAATAAGCAAACATTTTGCCGTTTAAAGACAACTCAGACAAACGATCCATAACAAATTGAGGTGGCGGAGAATCTGGAGTTCCCATACCAAAATCTACAATTTCAACACCATTTGCTACAGCTTTCATTTTTAGGTGATACATTTCAGCAAAAATGTAAGGGGGAAGCTTCTCTGTAAGGTAAAACTTGTTTTGCATTTCTAGTTGTTCAAATCTTTTAAGAATTCATCAATTTTTTCTTTTGTAACTCCTGGCATACAAAGAATATGAGACCATTCGCCCTCAGAAGCTAATTGCCATTTAACAACTACTTCTTGTTTTGGTTTAGGAAATACAACAGTAATTGCATGATCATTACGCCATGCATCAATTCCTTTTTCTTTTAATTTTGCTTCTAAATAATCAGCAACATCTAAACAAATTTCAGCCCTCCTTCTTAATCCATCAAGACCCATTTTATTAATTGCATACCACAAAAATACTGGGGAATGTCCATTTCTTGAACCAGTAATTGTTGTATCCATTGTTCCAATATAAGGAATTGCTTTCCCTATTCTATCTTTGTAGTTTTTCTTAACTACTACAACACCGCAAGGAATTGGCGATCCAATAAATTTATGCCCAGAAATTGCAACTGAATCTGCACCATTTTCAAAGTCAAATTTTGGACCTTTACCTAAAAGTGCTAAATATGTTCCTGCCAAAGCACCATCAGCATGAATATAATGACTACGAATTGCTGAGTTTTTCAGAGCTTTCTTTATCTGAGAAACGTCATCTTTAGCTTCAGTCATTGTAGTTCCAATATTTGCAACCACAATTGCTGGTCTATCACGATGAGTATGAACTGCATCTTTTAAGTCTTCATAATCCATCTCACCATTATCTTGAGCACGAATTACAATAGATGGCATATTCAAAAGATTGATATTTTTTTGAATTGAATAATGTGTTGCTTCAGAATAATAAACCATTCCATTTGGATAAAGCTCACGCGCTACATAAAGTGCGTATAGATTACCCTCAGAACCACCATTTGTAACATAGCCCCAAGAATTTTCTTTTGGTGCTTTAAAAATTTCAGCAAAAAACTTTACAACCTCACGCTCAATTGAACGTGAGTTTAAATCATAAGTTGATTCAATTAAAGGATCTCCAAGATTATTAAGTGGATATTTTAAGAGCTCAAAAATATCAGAATAATCGAAATCAATTGCGACTGGATATCCTAAGAAATTTCTTGCTCTATCTTTAACTTTACCAATATAATTTTCTAGGAATTTAGGAAAATCTGGATTACTGAAGTTATTTGTCATTTTTTAGTTATTTTTATTTTCCCTCTAATAAATCTTTAGCTTTTTTGCTTAAATCAACATTAAGTTCTTTTAGTTGACGATCTGAAACATTAGCTGGAGAGTTCATCATCAAATCTTGCGCTTTACCATTCATTGGGAAAGGAATCACTTCACGAATGTTTGGTTCATCTGCTAAAAGCATGATGATACGATCAATTCCTGGAGCAATTCCACCATGCGGAGGAGCACCATATTTGAAAGCGTTTAACATTGCACCAAATTGCTTTTCAACAACTTCTCGTCCATAACCAGCAATTTCAAAAGCACGATACATAATTTCTGGTTTATGATTACGAATTGCACCACTAGACAATTCAACTCCATTACAAACAACATCATATTGAAAAGCTTTGATTGAAAGAGGATCTTGCGAATTTAAAGCTTCAATTCCACCTTGCGGCATTGAAAAAGGATTATGTGAAAATTCAATTTTACTAGTTTGTTCATCAAGTTCATACATTGGAAAATCAACTATCCAACAGAATTTATAAATTGACTCATCAATTAAATTTAAATCTTGACCCAATTTAATTCTAACCTGTCCTGCAATTTTAGCAGCTTCATATTTTCCGCCACAGCTGAAAAACACTGCATCACCATTTTGCAAATTGGCAGTTTGTTTTAATTCTGACAATTTTTCAGCAGATAAGAATTTAGCAATTGGACCTTTACCTTCACCATTTTCATCAAAAATAATATATGCTAAACCTTTCGCACCAAAGCTTTGGGCAAATTCAATTGTTTTATCAAAGAATGATCTTGGTTGAGTTGCACATTTTGGTGCAGGAATTGCACGAATTGTTGCACCACTATCAATTTGCTTAGCAAAAATTGAAAATTCCGAGCCTCTGAAAATTTCAGTTGCATCAGAAATGATAATTGGATTACGCAAATCTGGCTTATCAATACCATATTTCAACATCGCATCTTCATATTTGATATGCACAAATTTTTCGTCAGAAGTCTTCTTAACACCAAATTGTTTAAAAATGCTTTTTAACAAAGGCTCAACTTCATTAAACACATCATCTTGAGTTACAAAAGACATTTCTAAGTCAAGCTGATAAAATTCTGGGCTTCTGTCAGCACGCAAATCTTCATCTCTGAAACAAGGCGCAATTTGAAAATAACGGTTAAAACCAGAAACCATCAATAATTGTTTAAACTGTTGTGGCGCTTGAGGAAGTGCATAAAATTTTCCCGGATGAAGACGCGCAGGAACTAAGTAATCACGAGCACCTTCAGGACTTGAAGCAGTTAAGATTGGAGTTTGAATTTCTAAGAAACCTCTTGAAGTCATTTCAGAACGAATTTGTGAAATTACTTGTGAGCGCAAAATTATGTTTTTATGAGTTTTTTCACGACGTAAATCAAGAAAACGATATTTCAAACGCAATTCTTCTGGATATTCGTTATTGTCGTTAATTTGGAATGGAATTTGTTCAGCTAAAGATTCAACAATTAATTCATTAACTTTAACTTCAATTTCTCCAGTCGGAATTTTTGTATTCACTACTTCTGTCCCACGCGCCAAAACTTCTCCAACAATAGTTATAACCGATTCAAGTTTGATCGAAGCAATTTCATCAAGATTTAAATTTTTATTTTGTTGATCAATTACAATTTGTGTAACTCCAAAATGATCACGCAAATCAATAAAAATCAAACTTCCGTGATCACGTTTTGAATGAACCCAACCCGAAAGTTTTACTGTTTGTCCCACATGAGACTTGTTTAATTCTGAGCAATTATGCGTTCTGTATTTATGCATTTTGGTAATTATAAAAAAATAAAAAAACTTGTTATTCTGAATTTCCACTAAATGTCTTTGCAAACCATAAAGTCTTTCAAACCAAACTTAGTAGTCCATAAATCACACTGTCATCCTGAGCAAAAGCTAAGGACTATGCGATAAGCTCTAAATATAACTTCTGAGATCCTTCTCTTTCGCTCAGGATGACAGTGTGATGCAATATTAGTTAGAAATAAAAAAAACCTGTTGCAAATGCAAGGCTTCACGCCTTACAAAACAACTCGATTTCCCCTTAAATTTAAACACTGCTTAAATTTAAATTAGTACTGATCGTATGAATTTGTTCCACCGTGAAAAGAACGATTTCTACAAACATTACACTTTGAAAATTTGGCAATCATCAATTCTAGAGCTCTTGGTTCTTTAAGGCAAACAAACCAACCAACCATATGGGTTGAAGGCAATAAAATCAAAATGTAAAAGAATTTAGATGTTATTATGAAAGCTAAAAGAGAAATAAGTCCATTAATTGCAGCGAATGTATAACTTACCCCAAGCAACATAGGAGGTCTTGTTAAACCTAAAAACAAAGGATTTGTTCCGACTGTACCTACCATAATTTTATAAGAATTAACTCACGGGTTGACAAAAATAAGTAATAAAACTATAAAATCGCTCACAAAAGTCAATTAGTCGCTGCTATTTTTTCTAAATGATTTTCAAATTCCGCTTAATTTAGTAACTACTTTTCATATAAAAATGTCTTTATTAGCAAAATCTCTAGGTAATATTAAACCGTCTCCAACTATTGCCATATCAATGAAAGCTGCTGAATTAAAAGCTTCTGGTAAAGATATAATTTCTCTTGGAATGGGAGAACCAGACTTTGACACTCCAGAAAATATAAAAAAAGCTGCTATTGAAGCTATAATTAAAGGAGATACAAAATATACTGCTGTTGATGGTACTGCTGCATTGAAAAAAGCAATTATTTCTAAATTTAAAAGAGAAAACAATCTTGATTACAAAGCTTCTGAAATTTGTGTTTCTACCGGCGCAAAACAAGTAATTTATAATGCTTTAATTGCGAGCATAAATCCTGAAGACGAAGTTATTATTCCAGCTCCTTATTGGGTTTCTTATCCTGACATGGTTTTACTTGCTGGTGGAAAACCAGTAATTGTTGAGTCTTCAGCAAAAAATAATTTTAAAATTACTCCAACTGCTCTAGAAGAAAAAATAACTCCACAAACTAAATGGTTAATTTTAAATTCACCAAGCAATCCAACTGGAGCATGTTATTCAACTTCTGAATTAAAAGCATTAGCAGAAGTTTTATTGCGTCACCCTCATGTTCACATCATGGCTGATGATATTTATGAACACCTAATTTTTGATGACTTAAAATTTGCAACAATTGCGGAAATTGAACCAAAACTAAAAGATCGCTCTCTAATTGTTAATGGCGTTTCTAAAGCTTATGCTATGACTGGATGGAGAATTGGTTATGGTGCTGGTAACGAAAAATTGATTAAAGCAATGTCAATGATTCAATCACAAAGTACTTCAAGTCCTTCTTCAGTTTCTCAAGCAGCTTCAGTTGAAGCTTTAAATGGACCTCAAGATTACATTAAAAATAGCAAATCAGTTTTTCAAGCTCGTCGAGATATGGTAGTTGAGATGTTAAATAAAATTGACGGTATCAATTGCAATACACCAAATGGTGCATTTTATGTTTTCCCCTCATGCAAAGGCTTGTTTGGCAAAAAAACCGCATCCGGAAAAGCAATTGAAAATGACAACGATTTTGCAGCTTATCTTTTAGAAGAGGCTTTAGTTGCTGTTGTTCCTGGAGTTGCTTTTGGAGCACCCGATTTCTTTAGAATTTCTTATGCTGCTTCTGAAGAGTTTTTGCGCAATTCAATGCAAAGAATTGCCGATGCTTGTGCAAAGTTAAAATAGATTATATCTGGAAGCTAGAATATGTTACTTACTTTTGATATTGGAAACACAAATATAGTTGTTGGTCTTTTTCGTGAAAAAGAACTAATTAACAAATGGCGTTTATTGTCAGATTCTACAAAATCTTCTGACGATTATGCCGTTGACTTAATTGAACTATTTTTAACTGCAAAAATTGATTGTTTGCATATCAACAAAGTTCTAATTGGCTCTGTTGTTCCTGAACTTAGCACTAAAATAAATGAAGCTGTAAAAAAATTTACTAACTGCAAAATTTTATCAATTGATGATGAAGTTAAGTTAGGAATTGATATTCAAGTAAAAAATAAAAATGAAGTTGGTGCTGATCGTTTAATAAATGCAGTTGCTGGTTATAACAAATTTGGTGGTAACTTAATTATAATTGATTTTGGAACAGCAACAACTTTTGATGTTGTTGGAAATAATGGAGAGTATTTGGGAGGAGTTATCTCTCCAGGCATTAACCTTTCTTTAAAAGCTTTACATGATATGACTGCGAAATTACCAAAAATCTCAGTTAAACCACAAAATAATGTAATCGGAAAAAACACAATTGAAGCAATGAATTCAGGTGTTTACTTTGGATATATTTCTCTTATTGAAGGACTTGTAGCAAAAATTGAAAAAGAATATGGTGCAAAAACCACTAAAATTATAACTGGAGGATTGTCAGAAGTTTTTAAAGAAGGTTTGAAAGATTTGATAGATTATCATGAACCTAACCTTACTTTAGAAGGAATGCGTATAATTTACGAAAAAAACGCAAAAGAGTAATTTGTGAATTAATAAGGTTTCAATAAAGTTACTACCAGTATTCATTTTCATAATCCTCAATATCTAAACTTTTAAAAATCACCCAATACAAAAAACAAATTAAACAAAAAAATGGATTTAAATCTAAAAAAACATCAAAATGACTTACTTTTCTTGCCTCTAGGCGGATCAAATGAAATTGGCATGAACGTCAATTTATACCATCTTGATGGAAAATGGCTTATGGTTGATTGTGGCGTTGGTTTCGCATCCGACGTTCCTGGAATTGACATGTTGGCACCAGATTTATCTTTCATCAAATCTCATAAAAAAAATTTACTAGGAATTGTTGTTACTCATATTCATGAAGATCATCTTGGTTCAATTCAATATTTATGGCGTGATTTAGAAGTCCCTGTTTATGCCTCAAAGCTAGCCGCAAACTTTTTAAGAGCTAAGTTAGAAGAATATAAATTAGATAAACAAGTACCAATTCGTATAATTGATAGTACAAAAGATTTAGAAATTGGACCATTCAAAATTGAATTTTTGGGTCTCACACACTCAGTTCCAGAAATGAAAGCCTTAATTGTAAAAACTCCAAAAGGAAATATTTTACATACTGGTGATTGGAAATTTGATCCAAATCCTGTTGTTGGTGAAGTTTCCAACAAGGAAAGAATTAAAGAAATGGGTGATGCTGGGAAATTTTTGGCAGTAATTTGTGACTCAACAAACGCAATTTCTTCAGGACATTCAAAATCAGAAGGTGATTTATACCATTCTTTAAAACTTTTAGTTGAAGGCAGAAAAGGACTAGTTGGAATTACAACTTTTGCTTCAAATATTGCCAGAATTCATACTATTGCAAAAATTGCCAAAGAAGTTGGCAGAAAAATTGTTTTAGCTGGTTTTTCACTTCATAGAATTTATGAAGTTGGTAAAAAAAGCGGATATTTCATGGAAGAATTTGAATTTATTTCAGACCGCGAAATGAAATTTTATAACAAAAAAGATATTTTGGTAATTTGCACCGGTTGTCAAGGTGAACCACTTGCTGCCGCAAAAAAAATTGCCACTGATACTCACCCATCAATTCGTTTTACAGTGGGAGATTTAATGATTTTTTCTTCTAAAATTATACCAGGAAATGAGAAGAAAATATTTTCTCTTTTTGACGCCTTAGCAAAAAAACAAATTGATGTAATGACAGAGAAAGATCATTTTGTTCATGTATCTGGTCATCCTTCACAAGATGAGCTTCGTGAAATGTATGAACTTGCAAAACCAAAAATTGCTATTCCAGTTCATGGCGAATTTTTACACACAAAAACTCATGCTGAGCTTGCAAAAGAATGTGGAGTTACAAAAACAATTCAGATTGAAAACGGTTTAGCTGTTCGTTTACAAGAAGAAAATTTCCAAAGTGAGTCTTATATTGCTGGTTTTGTAAAATCTGGCTATTTTGGAGTTGATGGAAAGCAACTTCTTGATTTAAAAGGTGAAGTTATAAGAGAAAGACGCAAACTTCAGAACAGTGGTTTAGTTACCGTTTCATTTGCAGTAAATAATGCTTTAGAATTATTAGCAAAGCCAAAAATTATTTGCGTTGGTTCTTACGATTTAAAATCAGATCGCGAAACTGAAAACTTTTTGATCCACGAAATTGAAATTTTCTTAAAACAAAAAGCAAAAGAGCTTGGCTTAAAAAACAATAAAGGCTTAAGCTTCTTAAAAAAGAAAAAGAAAAAATTGCAAGATAACAAAATTATTGCTGAACTTGAAAAAGCTTTACGTTCAAAACTTCTCAAAGTTTTTGAAGATTTGATGGGCAAAAGACCAGTTTGCGAAATTATGATTAATTTAGTGAATAATTAAATACTGGACTAACAAGTCTTGCTGGGCACTCCTCTCAATAACAAATTAATATAAGTCGTTATTGCTGTGCAGCACGAAGTGGCAATCCACAACAAATAATAAAAATGAAACCAGAATTTAAAATTATCGCCGATCACTTACGCTCTTCATCTTTTTTAATTGCTGATGGTGTGTTGCCAAGCAATGAAGGTAGAGGATATGTTTTGCGTCGCATTATGCGCCGCGCAATGCGCCAACTTCATAAACTTGGAGTACGCGAAGTTACAATGTATAAACTTGTTGATTCCCTAATTAAGGAAATGGGAATTGCTTATCCTGAGCTTACAAGAGCAAAAGCAGTTATTGTTGAAACCCTTAAAAACGAAGAAGAAAAATTCAGAGAAACTTTGGAAAAAGGATTAAAGATTTTGGATGAAGAAATTGGAAAAACTAAAGGCAATAAATTTTCAGGCGAAATTGCTTTTAAACTTTATGACACCTACGGTTTCCCACTTGACCTAACTCAAGATATTTTAAAAGAAAAAAATATTGAAGTTGATATTGAAGTTTTCAATAGAGAAATGGAAAATCAACGTGAACGTGCAAGATCAAACTGGAAAGGTTCTGGGGAAGTTGCTGAAGAAAAAATATTTTTTGATTTAAAAGAAAAATTCGGTGAAACAAAGTTTTTGGGTTATGAAACCTTAAGCACAAAAGCCAAGGTTTTAGCAGTTTATCCAAATTTCATAATTCTTGACCAAACTCCATTTTACGCCACTTCAGGTGGACAAAAAGGTGATGATGGCAAAATTTCTGATATTGAAATTTCAGAAACCAGAAAATTTGCTGGCGGACTTTTTGTGCATTTTATAAAAAACAATTCTGATTCTTTTCATTCTGATATTGCTCACTGTAATTCTGATCTTCCTTTCTGTTATTCTGAGCATAGCGAAGAATCTCAGGAAATGAAATCCCCAGCTGTTGACATAACATTCGCTACACTCAGAATAACAGAAGAGAAAGACAGAATGACAAACACACTAAAAGTTGGTGATGAAGTTTTTGTACAAGTAAACCCAAGAAGTCGTCAAAAAAGATCTTGCAACCATTCAGCAACTCACTTAATGCATAAAGCTCTTAAAGAAGTTTTGGGAAATTCAATTTCACAAAAAGGTTCAAATGTTGATGCTGAATATTTCACTTTTGACTTTAATTTCAACCGAGCTATGAATAATGAAGAACTTAAAAAAGTAGAGAGTTTGGTAAATTTCTGGATTAAAGAAAATTCTAATGTTTCTACTAATTTAATGGCTTTGGAAGATGCCAAAAAAAGTGGTGCAGAAGCTTTGTTTGGTGAAAAATATGACTCAGAAGTAAGGGTTGTCGCTATGGGTAAATCTGTTGAACTTTGCGGTGGAACTCACGTAAAAAATACTGTTGAAATTGAGATTTTCAAAATTATTTCAGAAAAATCAGTCGCTTCAGGAATAAGAAGAATTGAAGCAGTTTCAGGCAATTCAGCTAAAGAATACTTAGCAAATCAAGAACAAAAATTACAAAATTTAGTTAAAGAATTAAAAGAAAAAATCAATTCTAAAGATCAAGAAATTATAAATCTCGGTGGCGCAAAACTTACAAATTCAGCTGCACAAGAAAATGATTCAAAAATTCTTGAAGAACTTCTAAAAAAACAAGACAAAGAAATTGAACGCTTAAAAAAACAAAATTTATTATCTAGTTTAGGGAATTTAAAGTCCGAAAAAATTGGTACTATAAATTTAGTTAGCCACATTTTTGAATATGTTGAAGCTAAAGATCTGCGTGAGATTGTGAATGAAATAAAAAATAAAACAGAATTTAAAGACTCTTGTGTCTTTGCTTTTTTTGGTCACAAAGATGAGAAAGTTGCAGTCTGCATTGCTTTAAGTTCTGACTTAATTGCAAATTTTGATTCATCAAAACTAATTGTACCAGTAATTGAAAAAATTGGTGGCAAAGGTGGCGGTGGTAAAAAAGATATGGCAATGGGAGGTGGAACTAATAAGACAGAAATCACACAAGCAATTGAATTGCTAAAGAATTTAATAAATTAATTTAGTCAAAATGACGCGTAAATATTTTGGAACCGATGGCATAAGAGGAACAGCAAATAAGTTTCCAATGACAGCAGAAATTGCCTTGAAAGTTGGAATGGCAATTGGAGCAAAATTTATTGATGGTGATCATCGTCATCGTGTTGTAATCGGTAAAGATACTCGTCTTTCTGGATACGTTATTGAACCCGCTTTAACTGCTGGTTTAGCTGCTGTTGGAATGGATGTATTTTTAGTTGGTCCAGTTCCAACCCCTGCTGTTTCAATGCTGACACGCTCAATTCGTGCTGACATTGGGATTATGATTTCAGCATCTCATAATCCTTATTATGATAATGGAATTAAAATCTTTACTCGCAATGGTCATAAGTTAAGTGATAAATTAGAATCTGAAATTGAAGCTTTAATTGATGGCGACATAAGCCCACATTTGGCTGAATCACAAAACTTTGGACGTGTAAAAAGACTAGATGATGCTTCAAATCGCTATATTGAATTCGTTAAAAACTCATTTCCAAAAGATAAAACTCTAAATGGCTTAAAAATTGTTGTAGATTGTGCAAACGGTGCTGCTTACAACATTGCTCCAAAAATTTTCTGGGAACTGGGTGCAGATGTTGTTGAAATTGGCACTGATCCAAATGGTTTTAACATAAACCAAAACTGCGGATCAACTCATCCTGAAGCTTTGTGTAAAAAAGTAATTGAGGAAAAAGCAGATATTGGAATTGCCTTAGATGGAGACGCTGATCGTTTGTTAATTGTTGATGAGAAAGGAAATGCAGTTGATGGAGATAAACTAATTGCTCTTATAGCAGAAAAATTACATAATGAAGGAAATTTAAAAAGTGACAATGTAGTTATAACCCAAATGTCAAATTTAGCTTTAGAAAATTATCTAAGTTATATCGGAGTTTCAACAACAAGAGTAAATGTTGGCGATCGTTATGTTTTAGAAGAAATGAAAAAAAGTGGCTATAATTTTGGAGGTGAACAATCTGGTCATATTGTTCTTTCTGATTACTCAACAACAGGGGATGGACTTATTGCAGCTTTACAAGTATTATCTATAATATGTGAAAAGAAAAAACCTGTAAGTAAAATTGTAAATCTTTTTGAGCCATTTCCACAATTACTAAAAAATATAAGATTTGACAAAAACAATAAAAACCCTCTGGAATTAGACATGGTTAAAAATTTTATAAATCAAAAACAAAATGAACTTGGTTTAAATGGTCGAATTTTAGTTAGAAAATCTGGAACTGAAAATTTAATTAGAGTTATGGCAGAAGGAAAAGATAAAGAACAAATTTTTAGAATTGTTGATGAAATTTTTACAAAAATAAGTAATTGTTAGGTTAAGTTTATTGTTATAATTTATATTCGGTTTTAGTTACTTCAAGTTTTTGATCTGTCAACTATTTTTCGAACACTAAATTAAGAATCTTTTAAAGATTTTCTACTTCTCTTTTCAAACTCAACTGGTGCTAGATAATTATTAGCAGAATGAATTCTGATTTTGTTATAAAAAACCTCAATATATATATTCAAATGTTGATTATTAAATTGATAATGGTTGGTAAGTTCAGTTTTTAAGGCATGGAAGAAAGATTCAGCAACGGCATATTTTTGCTCATTCCATAATCTTTTAAAATCTCTCTATGACTTTCAGAAGCATATTTACTGCGTCTTTTAGAATGCCAGATCAAGCCTCTTTTTGGTTTTCTATTCCAAATTTCCATTGTTAGAACATAGTTAACTAACTTTGCTTTCATATGATTGGCCATAGACCAGCCAATAATATATCTGGAATAAAGATCAATTACCATTTCCAAATAAAGCCAGCCTTTTTTAGTTGGAATATAGGTAATATCACCAACCTAATATTTATCTGGAATTAACATCAAATTGTCTTTGTGGAAAATTAGACGATATTGGATTATTATGCTTGTAATCAGTCTTGGCTTTGAATCTGCGTTTGGTTTTATAAACAAGGTTGGCAGATGTCATTAACTTACCAATCCTAGGCCTGCTAATCAAAATAGTGTTTTTATAGCTAATATTTTGCTAATTCTTTCTTAAGAAGCCTGATTTCTTCAAAAAAATTTTCATTACTAGAATGTATATTTCTTGGCATATTATTCTAATTGTTTTTGTTAGAATTTGAATATTTGGCTATCAAGTGATAAAGAGTATTAGCATTAACCCCTAAATCTCTGGCAATTTTAGCCGCAGATTGCACTAACTATTCTACCACCAGCACAGCAGAAATTTTAAACTCTAAAGAATAATTGTTGCGATTGATTTTTGAAATAGTTTCAATTCTTCTTTGTTGAAAACTGTCCAAAAAAGTGTAGACACATCATAAACAAAAATGCTTTATAACTCTTCGCTAAAAAATAAAATCGTTATCATCTAACTTAATTTCCCCAGCAATTTTAACCGTAAAGTTCGAGTTTGGATCATCAATCACAGTATTTGTGCCATCAAAATAATATTCCAAACCATTTGCTGATGAATTACCATCCACAGCATTGGATATGTTATCAAATCCTAAAGATGATAGGTTAATTTTATCTTCGCCTTTAATAAAATCTAAAATTAAATCACTACTGCTGATAGTTGATTCATAAATGTTTTTAAAAATGAATTGATCGTTGCCATTTCCTCCGGTTAAAATATCCGCACCATTACCACCAATAATCATATCATCTCCATTGTTACCTTTGATGGTATCATTGCCATTATAACCGTAAATTTCATCGTTAGAAGCTGCGCCATTCAAACTATTATTTCCTGAATTACCATTAATCACATTGCTATTAATGGTCAAAGCAAAACTCTGCGAAACCTCAAAAAATCCATCACTAGCAGTTACTGTAATTGATAACAATGAAGCAATTCCTGAAGGAGAAGTACCACTAAATATTTTGGTTTCACTGTTAAATTTCAACCAAGATGGAAGATCAGAACCATCAGATAATTTAGCACTATAAGTTAAAGTATCTTTATCAACATCGCTGAAGGCATTCGTTGGTAAAGTGTAGCTAAAGGAATTGCCTGCCTTGTTGGTTTGATTCACCAACTTAGTTGCAACAATCGGAGCATCATTAACCGATTCAATGGTAAAGTTAATAGTAGCTTTATTAGAAAGAGCGCCATTACTGTCTTTGATTTGGTAAGTCAAAGAATCAGCTCCATTATAGTTTTTATTTGGAGTATAGGTTATAGTGCCATTAACTGCATCTTTAAAAATTGTGCCTTTGCTTGGATTACTAAACACAAACTTATCCATCGTCAAACTCTGAATTTTAGCTCCGTCCTCAACGTCAGAATCGTTTGCCAATAAATCAGATAGTTTGATGGTGATTGGTTTATCTTCATCAGTTACAAATGAATCATTACCAGCAACTGCGATATCATTAACTGGTTTAACAGTTAATTTGATTGATGCCACATTAGATAAAGCTCCACCACTATCTTTGATTTGGTAAGTCAAAGAATCAGCTCCATTATAGTTTTTATTTGGAGTATAGGTTATAGTGCCATTAACTGCATCTTTAAAAATTGTGCCTTTGCTTGGATTACTAAACACAAACTTATCCATCGTCAAACTCTGAATTTTAGCTCCGTCCTCAACGTCAGAATCGTTTGCCAATAAATCAGATAGTTTGATGGTGATTGGTTTATCTTCATCAGTTACAAATGAATCATTACCAGCAACTGCGATATCATTAACTGGTTTAACAGTTAAGTTGATTGATGCCACATTAGATAAAGCTCCACCACTATCTTTGATTTGGTAAGTTATAGTATCAGAACCGTTATAATCTTTGTTTGGCTTATACACAATTCCAGTATCAGTAACTGTAATAGTTCCGTTGCTTGGATTGTTAAAGATTATATTATCTTTAGTCAGTTTTTGAATATTAGTTTTATCTTCAACATCAGAGTCATTCTTTAAAATTGAAGAAAATCTTATTGTTAAAGAAGCATCTTCATTTGTCGCAAACGCATCATCTTTAGCAACTGGAGCATTATTTGGATTAGTTACATTGATACCAAAATTCGAAGATACAGAAGCACCGCTTGAATCAGTTGCCGTCAACTTAATTACAAAATTAGTTGCTGTAGAGACATTTGGCGTTCCACTAAATTTAGTTCCATCAAAACTTAACCATGAAGGCAGCGGTGAACCATCAGCAAGAGTTGCATTAATCGTCAAGCTATCACCATCAACATCAGAAAATAAATTATTTGGTAATTGGTAAGTAAATGCTTTGCCAGATTGAATTGCCTGATTTTGTGCAGCAGAAGCAACAATCGGTGCATCATTGACCGCATTGACTGTTACATTTAACTCTTTGGTTACTAATCCACCATTATTATCAGAAATTGTGTAGCTGATAACGTCACTTCCATTATAGTCAGCGTTTGGAACATAAGAAATAACCTTGTTTCCATTAGCATCAGTCACAATCGAAGCAGTTCCGTGCAAACCATTAGTTACAGAAGTTAGAGATAAAATATCACCAGAATCAATATCTGAAGCACCAGCAAGCACATCAATTTTTACTGAATTATCTTCGTTAGTTGCAATTGAAGCAATTGATGCAGTTGGTAAATCGTTGGTTCCAGTTACTGTAATCGTTGTTGTAGAAATATTGCTTTGCGCTCCTGACTTGTCAGTTACAACATAAGTAAAGCTAACATCTTTGGTTTGACCCAATGCCAGATTTTGAAAATCATTGCCTAAGTTAAAGGTGAAAGTGCCATCATTATTGTTAATAACAGAGCCAAGAGCTGGATTTGACAAAATGTTATAAGTTAAAGAGTCGCCCTCATCAACATCAGTGGCGTTGAAAGCTAAAGTTAGTTTTTGAGTATCTTCATTAGTTGAACTTAAAACTGCTTGAGCAGTTGGCGTATCGTTAACATTATTAACCGTTACCACAAAATTCTGCGAAACAGAAGCACCTGAGGAATCAGTTGCCGTAATCTTCAAACTATAATTACCAACATCACTATTAGTTGGGTTAATTGCTTTTAGTGATTTAGTTGTTTGATCAAAGATCAACCAATGAGGTAAAGTAGAACCATTTGCAAGTGTTACAATATAACATAAAGAATCACTATCAACATCAGCAAAAGCAGAGCTTATAATAGCTGCTGAAATTAATTCTTTACTTGCATCTTCATCAGTTATAACAGAACCAAGAACCGCTTGAATGTTTGGCGCGCTGTTTAGATTAATACCAAAACTGTTGTTCTGGAAATTTTTAATCAAAATTGAGTTATTCTCATTCATCTTGTCACGAATTAGTAGATCACTTTGTAGTAATTTAAGATTATAGTTTTGTAACGAATATTCCTTAGAAAATGAATCTTGAATCGCTGTGCCAGAAAGCTGTTCTCCATTGATTTGAATGATTCCATCAGCATCAATAATAGTATCATTTCCAAAATCACCTAAGAAAGTGTAAGTATCACTTCCATCTCCACCTTCTAAAAGATCATTACCAAAATCGCCATTAATGATATCGTTTCCTGCATTACCCAAAATATAATCTCTACCACTACCGGCATTAATCGTTGAAGCAGCTGAAGAATCATTCACAAAATTATCAAATAAATTCAAATTATCAGGATTTGTAATGTCAATCACCTCACCACTATTTAACTGAATTTGTTCAATACGATATTGAAGATCAGAACCGAATTGGTTTTGAATTCTAATTGAATCAGATGCGCTGTTTTTAAAATAAATAAATAAATCATTACCAGTTTTAACAAAAACTAAATTGTCTTTGCTAATACCAACACCTAACTTTACAACATCAATTGATATAAAGTTATTAATCGAATTATCAGATTCAAAAACTGTGTCATTTCCATCACCAACATTGAAATTGTAGACGTCATAACCAGGACCACCAGAAAGGAAGTCATTGCCAGCATCGCCATATAAATTGTCGTTTGATTCAATATTAGTATCTATTGAAACATAGTAATCATTATTCCCATTAACCACCATGATGTCAGATTTACCATCACCATTAAAATCAGCAATTTTCCATTGATGTGTAGATAGTGATCCACCATGATCTGCCGCTAGTGAAAATCCATCACCTGAAAATCCATTACCATTTGAAAGCGAGACGTAATAATCATTATTCCCATTAGCCACCATAATATCAGATTTACCATCACCATTAAAATCAGCAATTTGCCACTGATGTGTAGATAGTGACCCACCATGATTTAACCACAAATCAGGATTAGCAAAAGTTCCATCACCATTCGAAAGTGAGACGTAATAATCATTGTCTGAATTAGCAACAACTAAATCATCTTTACCATCACCATTAAAATCAGCAATTTTCCATTGATGCGTAGATAGTGATCCACCATGATCTGCCGCTAGTGAAAATCCATCACCTGAAAATCCATTACCATTTGAAAGCGAGACGTAATAATCATTATTCCCATTAGCCACCATAATATCAGATTTACCATCACCATTAAAATCAGCAATTTGCCACTGATTATCAAAAAATGATCCACTAACATGAAAACAAAGTGTTGTTAAATATGATTGATCTATAATTGGATTGTAACCATTAATAATATCATTACCAGAACCACCATGTACTTCATTATTACCAAAACCAAGTCGTATTGTGTCATTACCATCACCACCATCTATGTAATCATTACCAAAATCGCCATTAATGATATCGTTTCCTGCATTACCCAAAATATAATCTCTACCACTACCGGCATTAATCGTTGAAGCAGCTGAAGAATCATTCACAAAATTATCAAATAAATTCAAATTATCAGGATTTGTAATGTCAATCACCTCACCACTATTTAACTGAATTTGTTCAATACGATATTGAAGATCAGAACCGAATTGGTTTTGAATTCTAATTGAATCAGATGCGCTGTTTTTAAAATAAATAAATAAATCATTACCAGTTTTAACAAAAACTAAATTGTCTTTGCTAATACCAACACCTAACTTTACAACATCAATTGATATAAAGTTATTAATCGAATTATCAGATTCAAAAACTGTGTCATTTCCATCACCAACATTGAAATTGTAGACGTCATAACCAAGACCACCAACTAACAAATCATTACCTTTACCACCAGTAATCACATCATTGCCATCAAGACCATATAGACGATCATTGCCTGCACCACCATCAATTGTATCATCGCCCACACCACCATCGACATAATCGTCACCATCTTCGCCATAAATGCGATCATTACCTTCATTGCCTCCAATTGCATCATTACCAGTTCCTCCGTAAACTAGATCATCGCCAGAACCAGCAGTTATATTATCATCA
>CAZENB010000029.1:0-10970 GCA_964513555.1 uncultured Rhizobium sp.
CAACTCCAAGTTCAGCAACAGCAAATGCAATTACACAAGATAATGCAATATCAAATAAAGGTATTGTTATCTAACATAGATAATAAAATATTTCTTTTAATTATCAGTAATTTCATAAAATATTAAAGAATTTCTATTGATTTACTGTAGAATTCGCTCTTTCTTCAAAAGCTTGCATCATTTTATTAACTGCTTTTTCAAAAATTGCGCCAAACATTTTTTCTAAAAAAAAGGAGTTAAATTGAAATTCAATTTCAAATTCAATTTGGCAAGATTTTTGATTATCCAAATCACGAAATATCCATCTGTTTTTTAAATATTTAAAAGGACCTTCAATAGCTGTAACATCTACAAAATAAATACCATTTCCATCTATTCCGTGTTTTACATCTGATCTATATTTCTCAAAAAGACTTTTAAAATTAATCAGCAAATCAGCTTGTAGATGCTTTTCTGAAATGATATCTATAATTTTAGCGTGTTTACACCAAGGTAAAAATTCAGGATATTTTTCAATATCCATTACAAGTGAGTAAATTTCAGAAGATCTATAAGGAAGAATTCTGGTGTCTTTAAAACTGGGCATTTTTAACAAATTCTTAATTTACGAAATCTTTTAGTTTTGAAATTTCTTTTTCATCCATCATTTTTGCCATTTCTTTGGGGTCAATTTTGCCAAATTTTTTCATCATTTTCTGAATTTGTTTATATTTTTTAAGCAAACGATTTACTTCTTGAATATTGCTTCCAGAACCCTTGGCAATTCTGAATTTTCGTGAAGAGTTAAGAAGTCCGGGGTTGGCTCTTTCTTTTTTAGTCATTGACAAAATCAAAGCTTCTTGACGAATCATTTCTTTTTCAGTATCAGAAATTTTACCAATATGCTCTTTTAACTTGCTAGCACCAGGCAAAAATTTAATGATGCTGCCAATTCCACCCATTTTTTTCATATTACGGATTTGTGATAAAAGATCGTTTAAATCAAACTGACCTTTCTGCATTTTTTTGGCAGATTTTTCCATTTCTTGCACGTCAAACATTTCTTGTGCTTTTTCTACCAAAGAAACAACATCACCCATTCCGATAATTCTTGAAGCAATTCTTGAGGGGTTAAATTCTTCTAGCTCATCAAGTTTTTCGCCAACACCAATAAACTTAATTGCACAATTAGTTGCACTTTTCATTGTGAGTGCTGCACCACCCCTTGAATCACCATCAAGTCTGGTTAAGATAACTCCATTTATTTCTAATCTTTCATTAAAATTTTTAGCAACGTTAATTGCATCTTGTCCAATTAGAGCGTCAACAGTCAGTAAAATTTCAGATGGATTTGCTAATTTCTTAATTTCACTTAACTCTTGCATCAATTCTTCATTTAAGTGAGTTCTACCTGCTGTATCTAAAATTAAGACTTCGCTGCCCAAAAGTTTAGCTTTTTCAATAGCACGCTTAGTAATTTCAAGAGGTTTTTGGTTAGCAACAATCTCAACTACTTCAACACCAACTTTTTTTGCTAGAATTTCTAATTGTTCTTGAGCTGCAGGTCTATATGTATCAAGGGAGGCTAATAAAACTTTTTTGTGTTTTTTATTCTTTAAAAGAGAAGCTAATTTTCCAGCGGTTGTAGTTTTGCCGGCGCCTTGCAAACCAACAAGCATAATGATTGCTGGTTGTTTAACATTTAAATTTAATTCTGATTTTTCACTGCCCAGTAATTTAACTAACTCATCATGAACAATTTTTACAACCATTTGTCCAGCAGAAATGCTTTTCACAACTTGTTGTCCAAGAGCTTCTGCCTTTACTTTTTCAATGAAATCTTTAGCAATTGGTAAGCTTACATCGGCTTCTAAAAGCGCAATTCTAATTTCACGCATTGTTGATGCTAGATCATCTTCTGAAATAAATTTTTTACCAGAAATTGAATCAAAGATTTTAGAAATTTTTGTAGAAAAATTATCAAACATTATTTTTTGTAAATTAAATTTTTTATTTCTTCACTATTCTAAACCGTCATCCTGAGCTTTAGCGAAGGATCTCAGGATCTGAACTTCGTCAGCCATAACTCCTGAGATCCTTCGCTAAAGCTCAGGATGACAGTTTTTTATTATGATAACAGTACGTTATAAAGTACTATGTTGCTAACAAATTTCTTAACCAATTACTAATGCGGCAAGGTCTGAAACTCTTTGAATCAACGCAAACAATTTCAACTCTTAAAGTACTTAAAACTTTTTCATTTAGATGAATTTTTTGCTTCATAGAAATTGATGCTGCAGCAATATTTTCAACTTCAACTTCAACTTTTATTAAATCATCAAGTTTTGCTGGAGATAAATACTCAATTTCGCATTTTCTGACTACGAAAGCCAAATTTTTTTCAGTAAGTAATTGGTTTTGATTTAAACCCAAACTTCTTAAAAAATCAGTTCTACAACGCTCAAAAAATTTTAAATAGTTAGCGTAATAAACCACAGCTCCAGCGTCGGTGTCTTCATAGTAAATTCGGTAGTTTGTGCTAAAATTATTTGACATCGCTATAGCAATTTGGAGTTTCATACAATCTTATTGCTATGCATTTTACATCTTTATCGGCAAAAAGTTTTGGACAAATTTCTTCAAAAATATGTTTTGCAATATTTTCCGCCGTAGGGTTCTCTAAAATATAGTAAATTTTTTGATTAGTTTGTGCAGTTATAGAATCGCCTAAAATTTTATCTTTAACTGATAAAATTGTATTGTGGTCAAGATTGTCGTCAATCCAACTGCCCAGAACTTCTTTTATTACACCAAAATCAATCACTCGTCCTAAATTATCAAGTTCTTTTGATGTAAAAGTTGCTTCCAAGGAATAGCGATGACCATGTAACATTTTGCATTTGCTTTCATGTTTTATGATACGATGAGCGGCATCAAATTCAATTTTTCTGGTGCAAGTAATCATTTTTGAAATTGCGGTTTTTGAAATAAGTTATAAAGATTACTTTGTAATTGTTACAATTTCAATATTTCTTACTTGTTAAATGAACGATATTATTTCAAAACTAAAATTTGATCAAAACGGCCTTATTCCTGCAATTGCCCAAGATGTAGTAACAGGAGAGGTTTTGATGATGGCTTTTATGAATAAAGAAAGTTTAGATTTAACAATTAGCACTGGTTTTGCTACCTATTTTTCACGTTCAAGAAACTCTTTGTGGAAAAAAGGTGATACTTCGGGACATTTACAAGAAATAGTTTCAATCAAAACAGACTGCGATTTTGACTGTATTTTATTAACTGTAAGGCAAACTGGTGTTGCTTGTCATACTGGCAAAAAAAGTTGTTTTTTTAATGAGGTCAAAAATGAATCAAACTTGGCTTGAAATCAGCAAATCAGGACTGCTTAGCAATATCTCTGAAATTAGAAAAAACTTATCGCGAGATAAAAAGTTTATTGCTGTTGTGAAGTCTAACGCCTATGGTCACGGGCTTTTAGAAATTGCTTCAATAATTCAGAACAAAGTTGATTATTTGGCTTCATATCATTTTGAAGATCTGCTGTTATTGCGTAAAAAAAGAATCAATAGTCAACTTTTGTGTTTAGGTAGAATATTTCCAAACCAAGTAAAGTTAGCAATTAAAAATAAAATTAAAGTTACAGTTTCAACTTTCGATATTTTGCAAGCAGCAAAAAGAATTCGTATTAAAGAAAAATTAAAAATTCATATTTGTATTGATAGTGGTTTAGGGCGTGATGGTTTTTTAGAATCTGATCTTCCTGAAGTTATTGAATTATTAAAAGATAAAAACTTGCAGAAAAATGTTGAAGTGGTTGGACTTTACGCCCATTTTGCATCATCTGATTTGATAAAATTTGATTCATACACCAAAAGTCAAATTGAAATTCTCACACTTTGGCAAGAAGCCTTAAATGATATTGGTTTAAAACCATTTATTCATGCCTCTGCAAGCGCTGCAACTTTAAGAAAAAAAGCGCTTAATTTTGATGCTGTAAGAGTTGGTTTGGCAATTTATGGTTTTTGGCCTTCAAATGATGTAAAAAAACAAGCCAGTGCAAAATTAAAACCTGTTTTATCTTGGAAAGCGAAAATTGTTGAGTTGAAAGAAATGAAAAAGGGCAGTGCAATTTCTTACAATTGTACTCATATTTTAAAACGTGATTCTAAAATCGCCGTGTTGCCAATTGGCTATTTTGATGGTATTCCAAGAATTTCTTCTGATAAATCTTTTGTTTTAGTGAATGGTAAAAAAGTTCCTCAAGTTGGTCGTGTAACCATGAATTTAATTATGATTGATGTAACAAATATTAAAAGTGTTAAACAAGGTGATGAAGTGACAATTATTGGTTGTGACAAAAAATCTACAATTACGGTTGATGATTGGGCTGCTTGGTCACAAACTTCAAATTATGAAATTTCAGTGCGATTGAGCTCTTTTCTATCGCGTCAGGTTGTAAAGTAAAATGTGAAAGATGTCGGGATAGTATGTAAATAGCAAGCCAGACAATTGCGTTAAAAAGAGGCCCTGTGTTTTGGGTCCGCTGCCTTATTATACTATCCCGGACATATTTTTAAATTGTGGCAGAAAAGTTTTCAACTTGTTTTTTTGATTTATTAGCTTTTTCTAAAATGAAAGGTCAGAAATGATTTGCGTAAACTGCTAAACAAAATGATGGGACGGGGTTTTTTTAACCCCGTCCACATTTTCATTTACAAATTGAATGTAAGTGTACTAAGAATGAATCTGTCTTTTTTCCACTGCCATTGCAGCTTCTTTAACTGCTTCATTGTAAGTTGGGTGAGCATGACAAGTTCTAGCTAAATCTTCTGAAGATCCGCCAAATTCCATGACAACTGCCACTTCGTGAATTGTGTTGCCAGCTTCACGAGCAATGATGTGAGCGCCAAGAACGCGATCAGTTTTTGCGCAAGCAAGAATTTTTACAAAACCTTGTTCATCAAAAGTTGCGCGCGCACGAGAGTTTGCCATCATTGAAAATTTACCAACTTTATATTCAACGCCGGCTGCTTTTAATTCTTCTTCAGTTTTACCGATAGATGCGATTTCTGGGTAAGTGTAAATTACGTTTGGAATAACGTCGTAATTTACGTGGCCAGCTTGACCAGCAATTATTTCAGCAGCAGCAACACCTTCATCTTCAGCTTTGTGCGCCAACATTGGGCCAGTGGTTACGTCACCAATTACGTAGATATTATCGACTGAAGTTTTTAAATGATTATTTTCGATGAAACCGCGTTGGTTGGTTTTGATGCCAACATTTTCTAATCCCAATTTTTCAGTGTTTGGACGACGACCAATTGCAACCAAAACAACATCAGCTGATAAAGTTTCTTTTTTGCCATCTTTTACTGATTCAACTTCCACAGTTGCACCTTTTTTGTCTTTTTTTACAGATAAAACTTTAGTTGAAAGACGGAATTTGAAACCATCTTTTTCCAAGATTCTTTGGAAGTTTCTAGAAACTTCTGCGTCCATTGCTGGAGTGATTTTATCCAAAAACTCAACAACTTCAATTTCAGATCCAAAACGACTCCAAACTGAAGCCATTTCAAGACCAATTACACCAGCGCCAATGACTATCATTTTGCTTGGAACTTTTTCTAAATCGAGTGCACCAGTTGAGGAGATGATAACTTTTTCATCCAACTCTACACCTGGTAAGTTGGTAACTTCTGAACCAGTTGCAATGATGAAATATTTTGAAGAGATTTTTTCTTTTGAGCCGTCAGATTTACTAACTTCAATGGTGTTTTTATCAACGAAGCTGCCAAAACCTTCAATTGAAGTAACTTTATTTTTCTTAAAAAGACCAGCAATTCCGCTAGTCAATCCTTTTACAATTTCGTTTTTATTTTCAATTAATTTTTTAACATCAATTTTTGGTTTAGAAACCGAAATACCCAATTTTTCAAATTGATGATTTGCATCGTGAAATTTATGAGAAATTTCCAAAAGTGCTTTTGATGGAATACAACCAACATTCAAGCAAGTTCCACCCAATGTTTTTCTTTTTTCCACACAAGCAGTTTTAAGCCCCAATTGTGCGGCACGAATTGCTGCGACATATCCACCTGGACCGCCGCCAATTACTACTACGTCAAAATTATTGTCTGTCATTTTTGTTAAAAATTAAGGTTATTAAGATTCTTTTTAGATAGTTTATCTGAAGTGAATAATTCTGTTTTCAATATGATTGATTTTGATATTTGGTTTTGTAATTCTATAAGAGAAAAGCTGATTCTAAATTAAATTTCACTAAATTCAAAGTAAAATTTAGGTTTTAATTAGGCAAATTATTACTTAGAGGATTAATTGTTTTTAAAATAACCCCAACTCGTCATTGCGAGGAGCGAAGCGACGTGGCAATCCATTTCGTTACGAGTTTAGGAGTTTGTGATTAAGTGGATTGCCACGTCGCTTCGCTCCTCGCAATGACGAATGTGTGTTTACAATTGTATAAAAATTAATTTTTTAGAGTGTGCGTACTTTGTAATTATTCAATCTCTTTCGTAATCCAACCGCCGCCCAGAACTCTTGTTTCATCATAAATTACGCAAGCTTGTCCAGGAGTAATAGCACGAGTCATTGATTTCATTTCAACTATTGCTTCGTTATTTCCTAAAATTTTGATTGTGGCAGGTTCTTCTTCGTGATTGGAACGTAAGCGAACTTTGGCGTGAATTTCTTTGCTTAAATCAATTTCATCAGCCAGCCAATTAATTTCACGAATTTTGAATTTGTGGTTTTGTAAAAATTTTTCCTCACCAACAAAAACAATATTTAATTTTGGATCAATTTTAATTACATAAAGTGGATTTGGATAAGAAATTCCAAGACCACGGCGTTGACCCAAAGTAAAATTTATAATTCCTGAATGCTTTCCTAAATTTTTGCCAGTCTCAATATGAATAAAATCTCCTTCACGGAAAGCTGTGGGACGATATTTTCTGATCACTTCAGCATAATTTCCATTTGGTACAAAGCAGATATCTTGTGAATCTGGTTTATTGGCAACTTCAAGGCCAAGTCTTTCAGCCTCTTTTCTAGTTTGCTCTTTGGTATTTGAACCCAAAGGAAATTGTAAGAAATTTAGTTGTTCGTTGGTGGTGGCAAATAAGAAATAGCTTTGGTCTTTATCTTCATCAACTGCTTTATGAAGTTCAGCGCCGTTTTTGGCATCAATTCTTCTTACATAATGACCAGTTGCCATAGCATCAGCTCCAAGATCATGGGCCACTTTTAGTAAGTCACGAAATTTTACTGATTGGTTGCATTTTACGCAAGGAATAGGGGTTTCACCTTGTAAATAACTGTCAGCAAAATCATCAATAACCGATTCTTTAAAAAGATTCTGGTAGTTTAGTATGTAATGCGGGAAGTCGTGTTTTTCGGCAACTCGTTTTGCGTCATAAATGTCTGTTCCAGCGCAACAAGCGTTTTTCTTTTTTAGAGCTTCGCCGTGATCGTAAAGCTGTAGCGTTATGCCAATAACATTGTAGCCTTGCTCTTTAAGCAAGCAAGCTACAACTGAAGAATCAACTCCTCCTGACATGGCAACGACTATTTTTATATCTTGTGGTTTTTTATTTGGAAAAATATACAATTTGATGTTGAAAAAAATTAGTTACAGTTTCAATATGAAAATATATTAATTCCCTCCTAAAAACTTATCAATTCCTAAATAAAATGACTGACGAAAAAAATATTGCTAAGCTTACACTACCAAATGGAAAAGAAATTTCTCTTCCAATTCGCAAAGCAACTGTCGGACAAGATGTAATTGATATTTCACATCTTTATAAAGAAAGTGGAATGTTTACCTACGATCCAGGTTTTTTAGCAACCGCGTCTTGTGAATCAAAAATTACCTTTATTGATGGAGACCAAGGAATTCTTAGGCATAGGGGTTATTCAATTGAAGAGCTTGCTAAAAAAAGCGAATATTTAGAAGTCTCTTACTTGTTAGTTAAAGGTGAATTACCAAATGCTGCACAATATAAAGAGTTTAGAAGCGGTATTATCAAAAATATGTTAGTTCACGAACAAATTGGAATTTTGTATCGTGGTTTCCCAAGACGCGCTCATCCAATGGCAATTATGGTAGGAGCCGTTGCATCTCTTTCAGCTTTTTATCATGAAACCATGGATGTTCATACTCCTGAAGGCAGAATGGATGTTGTTTATAAAATTATTTCAAAAATGCCAACTTTGGCTGCTATGGCTTACAAATACTCAATTGGTGAGCCAATTATGTATCCAAATAAGGAATACGGATTTGCTGAAAATTTCCTTCACATGCTTTTCGATCGTCCAAATAATCAACACAAAGTGACTCCAATAATTGCCAAAGCAATGGAAATGATCTTGATTTTACATGCTGATCACGAACAAAATGCTTCAACATCAACAGTTCGTCTTGCTGGTTCAAGTGGTGCTAATCCTTTTGCTTGTATTGGTGCTGGTATTTCTTCACTTTGGGGTCCTGCTCATGGTGGTGCAAACGAAGAAGTGATTGAAATGTTACAAGAAATTGGCACAAAAGATAGAATTCCAGAATTTATTGCTCGTGCTAAAGACAAAAATGATCCATTCCGTTTGATGGGTTTTGGTCATAGAGTTTATAAGAATTACGATCCACGTGCGGCAGTTCTAAAAAAATCTTGTGATGAAGTTTTAAGCGAACTTGGAATTAAAAACGATCCGTTACTAGATATTGCAATTGAGTTAGAAAAAATTGCGCTAAATGACGAATATTTTGTATCGCGTAAATTATTTCCAAATGTAGATTTCTACTCAGGAATTATCTATAAAGCTCTTGGAATTCCGTCAAACTTATTCACAGTGATTTTTGCAATTGCACGTTCTTCTGGGTGGATTTCTCAGTGGAAAGAAATGATTGAAGATCCTGCTTTTAAAATTGGCAGGCCACGTCAATTATATACTGGGTATGTAAATAGAGAATATTCAAAAAAGTAATTTGAATTGATAAATTTATTTAAAAAATCCAAACAAAAAAATACAAGTAGCATCATAGCTAAAAAGCCAGATCCAGATTTTATTCCTTACGTTTGCCATTATAATTCAAATACAATTTTAACTAAGAATGGTGAATTGGTAAAGATTATAAAAATTACTGGATTTAGTGATGATTCTATGATGTCAAAGGTTTCGTCTCTGCGGGATAACATAAGATCTTCAATTGTAAATCATATTCCGAGTAATAAGTTTGCTTTTTGGTTTCATACTATCAGAAGAAAAAAGAATATAAATCCTGAAGGTGAATTTGATGAGTTTTTCCCAAAACAACTGGACAAAGCTTGGAAAGAGCAAAACAAGTGGTCGGAGCAATATGTAAACGAGCTGTATATAACAATAATTTCTGAAGGAATTGATACTTCAATTGCTAACTTTCAATCTTTTCTGCGTTCTTTTTCTCAAAAAGTAACAACTAACTTGCATAAAAAATATTTAGAAGAATCTCATAAAATTTTGGCTAAAATTGTTAATAATATTTTAGCAGATATTGAAGAATATGGAGCTGAGCTTCTTGAAATTAAAGAAATTGACGGAATTTTATATTCTCAGCCAATGAATTTTTTTGGCAAAATAATAAATCTTTTTGAAGAACAATATAAATTATCGTTAGATGATATGTCATACGAATTGGCAAGTCATAAAATTGCTTTTGGTAATAGAGAAATTGAGGTTATAGGAAATCAGATCAAGCAGTTTGGAGCAATGCTTTCAATTAAAGAATATCGTGAAGTTTCTACGGAATCTCTAGATTATGTTTTGCAACTTCCTTTTGAAATGATAGTTACACAATCATTTGACTTTACTTTTTCTTATAAAGAAATGGAGCCTTATGAATATCAAAACTACATTCTTCAAGTTAGTGGTGATGAGGCTTTTAGATCTCTTATTGGTGTTGATAAATTTGTTGCGCACAATGATAAATGGCATGTAAATGACAATATGGCTGAAGAGAAAAAAGCCGAAATTGCACAGCAAGAAAATGAAAAAATTACATCTACCAATTTTGGAAAGATACAAACTACTTTTATGATTATTGCTAATAGTCCTGAAGATTTAGAAGCTGACGTTAAAAGTGCTATGCATAAGTTTAATCTTATTGGTTTTGCAGTTGTGAGAGAAGATGTTTTTAGCGAGCATTGTTTTTGGTCTCAACTACCTGGAAATTTTCAGTTTCTTCGTCGTCAGAAAATTATTCATTCGTCAAAAATAGCTGGTTTTGCTGCACTTCATAGTTTTCCTACTGGCTCTCTAGTCAAAAATCATTGGGGACCAGCTGTTACAGTTTTGCCTACAATTCTTAATACACCTTATTTTTTCAATTTTCATGAAAAAGATTTAGGTCACTCAATATTTGTCGGACCACATAATTCAGGAAAAACATCTCTTATAAACTTCTTAGTGTCACAATCAAGACGTTTTAAAAGTAAAATCTTTTACTTTGATATAAATAAAAAATCAGAATGTTTTATTAAAGCTTTGAATGGCAGTTACTATAATATTTCCTATGATAATAAAAAGAAAAATTGTCTTTCTTTAAATCCATTTTCTCTTGAAAAAGATCAAGACTATCAGGAGTTTTTAATAACCTGGTTTAAAAGCTTAGTTACTTTCTCAAAATATCCAATTCCTAAAGAAGAATTAGAATTTGTTAAAGATATTGTTAACGAAATGTTTAATGCTAACGTTGCTAGTTTTGCTCAGGCAATTGATTTCTTTAACAACCAGAATACACCAACAATTTATCAAAAATTGCAAATTTGGAGTAAGGTTCAAATTCGTAATTTTCTAAAACTAATTATTAGAATAGGCGCACCAATTAGAGCGCTAATTGCGTTTACTTGTAATGTGATTCCTTCTATTATTTGATGAGCCAATAAATCAGCTGTTACACAAAGAAAAATTCCCCAAAG
>CAZENB010000029.1:10980-21263 GCA_964513555.1 uncultured Rhizobium sp.
GCAAATTAGGAGTAAAGGACAGTTAGCACATATTTTCGGCGCAGAAATAGAAGAAAGTTGGGAAAAAAATGATATTGTTGCATTTGATTTCACCGATGTAATTCAGCAAAAGCCAATAGTTATACCAATATTCAATTACCTAATATATAAGATTGAAGAAAATTTAAGAGGAAACCCAGCAATTGTGGTTTTAAGCGAAGCGTGGAATCTAATTAACAATCCAATTTTTACACCTCAAATTTTGGAATTTATGGCTAGAATGCGCAGTAGAAATTGTGCTATTATTTTTGAATGTGGTAATATTACAGAAGCCTCAGAAAGTGAAGTTATTTTTGATATAAGAAAAAACGTTGCTTCAGAAATATATACTCCAAATACAAATCCAGAAGAATACTATAGTTCAGTTTTTGGCTTGAATGAAGAAGAGTTAGAGATGATTAAAACAATGGATCTTGAAGCTGGACATTTTATGCTCAGAACACAAGGTGATGATATAGTTGCATCTTTTAATTTAGAAAAGAAGTTTTCTAAAGCTAAGAAAATTTTAAGTTCTGATGATATATCTCGTATGATATTAAATGAAGTTGAAAATTTGTCTGGTGAAAATGACAAAATTAATTCAGAAGTTTGGATTCCGCAGTTTTATGATGTAATTGCTCAGATGGAAAAAGAACAAGAACAAGAGCGTATAAAGCTTTCAAAGGAAGAAGCAGCTAAAGAAAAATTATATAAAGCAAGCTTGGAGTAAAAAGACTAATATTAAATTTCCGATCTTAGTTTGGTAATTGCCACCTCCACGAATTAGAGGTTGGCAATTAAGCAGACAATTTCTTTTTCAATAATTCATTTACCACAGCAGGATTGGCTTGACCTTTCGATTCTTTCATAACTTGTCCAACAAAAAATCCAAATAGTTTGTCTTTACCTGATCTATATTCATCAACAGAACTTTGGTTTTTTGTCATTACTTCTTCAATAATTTTCTCAATAGCTGAAGTGTCAGACACTTGTTTTAAACCTTTCGATTCAACAATTTTGCTAGCGCTCTCACCAGTTTCAACCATCACATCTAAAACATCTTTGGCAATTTTTCCTGAAATTTCGCCACTTTTAATTAAGTCTAAAAGTTCAATTAAATTTTGCGCTTTTACTTTTAGGTTTTCAAAGTCAATTCCTAACTTGTTCATTCTTCCAAAAAGCTCTACTGTAAGCCAAGTAACAGAAATTTTTGGTTCATGCTTTTTGATTAAATCTTCAAAGTAAGTAGTAATTTCAGCGCTCATTGTCAAAACCCCAGCATCATATTCTGGAATTCCAAGTTCTCTGATGTAGCGTTCTCTTTTTGTGCTTGGTAATTCTGGTAAAGTTTTTCTAATTTCTTCTACAAATTCTTGTGATAAAACAAGTGGAGGTAGATCTGGATCTGGGAAATAGCGATAATCCATTGCATCTTCTTTTGATCTCATCGTTCTTGTTTCTCCAGTTAAGGCATCAAAAAGACGAGTTTCTTGATCAATTGATCCACCGTTTTCAATAATTTCAACTTGACGAGCAGCTTCAAACTCAATTGCTCGCATAATGTTTCTAGTTGAATTTAAGTTCTTAATTTCGCAACGAGTCCCAAGTTTTGATTCTCCAACTTTACGAACTGAAACGTTAGCATCACATCTTAAGTTTCCTTTTTCCATATCGCCATCGCAGGTCTCTAAAGCACGTACAATTGCACGGATTGTTTTTACATATTCAGCAGCTTCAAAAGGTGAATTAATGTCAGGTTTTGAAACAATTTCCATCAATGCAACACCAGCGCGGTTTAAATCAATTAAAGAAAGAGAAGGGTGTTGATCATGAATTGATTTACCTGCATCTTGTTCAAGATGAATACGTTCCACGCGTACTGTTTTTTTGTCGCCATTTTCAAGCGTAATTTCAACCGTACCTTCTCCAACAATTGGATCAAGATATTGCGAGATTTGATAACCTTGTGGTAAGTCAGCATAGAAATAATTTTTACGATCAAAAACTGATCTTAAGTTAATTTTTGCATTAATTCCCAACCCTGTTTTAACTGCTTGACGTACACATTCTTCATTGATTGTTGGAAGCATACCAGGCATTGCTGCGTCAATTAATGAAACTTGTGAATTTTGAGGTGCTCCAAATTCAGTTGCCGCACGTGAGAAAAGTTTAGAATTTGATGCAACTTGGGCGTGAATTTCGCAACCCACTACAATTTCGTAAGTGTGGTTTTTTCCTTGTATTGTGTATGTCATTTTAAAAAGCTAAAAAATATGAAATAAGATTAGTTAAGCTAAGAATAATTATTGAACTAAATGTTGCAACCATTCCTGTAACGCGAAAGTGAAAATTTTCTTTCGTTTGGCTAATTCCATAAGCATGAATAATTCTACCACATAAAAAAAGTATAGCACAACAGTGCAAAATAAAATTAGATAGGCCACTAATTTCTGCCAGAGTCAATAAAATTAAAAATATTGGAGTTGATTGGCAAAAATTTGCTTGCGCCGCAATTGCTTTTTGCAAAGCTAAATTGCCATTATCTCCAACCGCAACTTTTTCACGACGACGAATTTTTATTACTCGAATTGTTAATGCCACAAAAATCAACGCTAAGAGTGAAGCATATAAAGAGCTTATCATATTTATAATTTAATTGATTTTTTTAGAATTTTTTCGTCACTATTACAATAAATTTACAACATCAATTTTGTAAGACAAATTAGATTCTGTAGGATCAAATGGTAATTATCCCTTAACACACAATTCAATTACTAATCAAGACTGTCATCCTGAGCGTGTCCTAGCCCCCAAAATCACCGCCACTTCAGTGGAGACTTTTTAATTTTTTAACCAACAATTTTTTCAACAATATTTGAGTTTTTATTGTTTTTGAGTCGTTTAATAAATTGTATAATTCTTTCATTTCTTTTTCAAAACATTCTGGCATTTCCAGCAATTTTTCCACCAATTTTTGCATCATCTTTTAGTTTTTTAACACCTTTTGAATCTTCATTGCGATGAATTTCAGTTGTTGAACTCACCAAGCATAGTAAAAATCAACTCAAAATCATCCTTATGATCACGCAAATTTTGTCTTTTTAAACCTTTATGATTTTTATACTCAGCAGGAGTTAAACCAAAAGTTGCTTTGGAAATTTCTGCTGTCAAAATTTCATAATCCTTATTTTCATCAGCTCCAGGATTTAATTTATAAAGCATTCTGGCGCGTTTAGTTGAAAGCTCAGGATCTTCAATTTCTTTGATTCTTTCAAACCCAACTTTTGCCAACCAGCGTTTAAAAGGTTCTGCCTTTGGTGAAGGAATTGATTGAATTATACGAAAAACGCTTTCGGTGTTGGCGCAATTAACTTTTTGTGCACTGCCTTCTGTTTTGATTGAAAGGGGGTGTACAAATTGTACCCACCCTTTTTTTAATTCTTCATCTCTTTGTCTCATGCGATTTATATACTGTTTCGGATCGTTCGAATCAGTCAATGCAGCAACAACATCTTGCACAACAAACCACCATTCATTTTGGTGGATAGTTTTTCTAATTTTTTTGCTTTTAAAAAGCGCCAATTGGGTATCTAAATTTTTGTTTAGATGGTTTTTTTGTGGTGTGTAAAATTTACTTAAAACGATTTTTTTAAGAAGCTGCTTCTTCCGAAACTGAAGTTTCACCTTCAATTGCATCAGCGCTTTCATCGCCCACTTCGGCATCATCAACTTCCTTATTGCCAGTATGAGCAATTCGCGCAACTGAAACAACTGCTTCGTCTTTGGTTTTAATCAAAGTGACACCTTGAGTGTTGCGTCCTGAAATTCTAACCGATGCAACTTCACTTCTAATTAAAGTTCCTTTATCAGTTATAATCATAATTTGATCATTTCCTTCAATTGGGAAGCTTGCAACCACGTTGCCGTTTCTTTTGGAAGTAATAATGTTAGTAATTCCTGAACCACCTCTATTTGTAATTCTATATTCATAAGCTGAAGATCTTTTTCCAAAACCATTTTCAGTTATTGTTAAAATAAATTCTTCATTGATTGCCATTTCTTCAATTTTAGATTGCGGTAATTCAGCATCTTTAATTTGAGGAATATCTTTTGGTTGAACTAGTAAGTCATCAGATGGATTTTCTTGCAGTTTTTTGTTAAACAACAATGCTTCACGAATTGCAAGACGTTGTTCTAAATCAACTTTCAAATATTTTTCTTTAATTTCAGAGTCTTCTGTTGCATGTTTTAAAATTGACATAGCAATTACTTTATTTCCTTTCTCAAGTTTAACGCCACGAACACCAGTTGAGTTTCTGCTTTGGAAAACACGTAATTTTTCAACAGGAAAACGTATACATTTACCATCTTTTGTTGAAAGTAATATGTCGTCTTGTTCTGTACATAAATTTACTCCAATTAAAGCTTCATTGCCTTCCAATTTCATAGCAATTTTACCGCTTGAGCGAATATCAACAAACTGATCCATTGAGTTTCTTCTGATATCACCATTTGAGGTTGCAAACACAATACTTAGGTTTTGCCATGTTGCTTCGTCTTCTGGCAAAGCTAAAATTGTAGAAATTTTCTCATCTTGTTCTAAAGGCAATAAATTTACTAATGCACGACCTCTTGCTTGCGGGCTTCCAAGTGGAAGTTTATAAGTTTTTAGACGATAAACTTTTCCTTTGTTTGAGAAGAATAAAATTGGTGTGTGAGTGTTGGTTACAAAAATATCAGTTGTAATATCTTCATCTCTTACATCCATTGCACTTCTTCCTTTGCCACCACGTTTTTGTGTACGATAAGCTGAAAGTGCAACTCGTTTGATGTAGCCATTCATCGTTCCAACAACAACCATATCTTCTTTTGGAATTAGGTCTTCAATATCAACTTCAAATTCAGAGTTTTCAATTGTTGATCTTCTTGGAGTTGCAAATTGTTCTTTAACTTCAATTAATTCTTTTTTTACTAGCTCAAGCATTTTTGATCTGTCGCCCAAAAGCTCTAAGTATCCTGAAATCTCAGCAGCTAATGCTTTAAGTTCATCGCTTATTTTGTCCATTTCTAGACCAGTTAAGCGAGCAAGTCTCATATCAAGAATTGCTTTAGCCTGAATTTCAGTGAAATAGAATTTTCCGTCTTTAACAACGTTTCCTTTATCGTGAACTAGTTTGATGATTGTTTCTACAACACCAACAGGCCAAGATTTGCCAAGAAGTTTTTCTTTTGCCTCAACAACATCTTTTGAAGATTTGATTAGCTCAACAATCTCATCAATATTTGCAACCGCAACAGCTAAGCCAATTAAAATGTGAGTTTTATCACGTGCTTTGCCAAGTAAGAAGTTGGTTCTGCGCGTGGTAACATCAAAGCGGAAATTGCTGAATACTTTTATAACATCAAGCAAATTCATTAATTGTGGTTTGCCATGATTAAGTGCAAGAATGTTTACACTGAAATTACATTGAAGCTCAGTAAAGCTATAAAGTTGATTAATTATAACTTCTTCCATTGCATCGCGTTTAAGCTCAATTACAACGCGAATCCCATCTCTATCAGATTCATCACGAAGATCAGTAATTCCTTCTATTTTTTTCTCTTTCACTAAATCAGCAATTTTTTCTACTAACTTGGCTTTATTAACTTGGTAAGGAATTTCCTCAATTATAATTGCAACTTTTCCACCAGTTTTCTTTTCAATTTTATGACGGCCACGCATAACAACTGAGCCGCGTCCGGTGCGCGCTGCTGAATCAAAGCCAGCTCTACCCAAAATTATACCGCCGGTTGGGAAGTCGGGTCCTGGTACAATTTTAATAATTTCTTCTATTGAGACATCATTATTATCAATATAAGCCAAACAAGCGTCTATAACTTCTCCCAAGTTATGCGGAGGAATGTTAGTTGCCATACCAACAGCAATACCGCCAGAGCCATTAACTAAAAGATTTGGAAAACGCGCTGGTAAAACTTTTGGCTCTTTTTCATGGCCATCATAATTTGGCATGAAGTCAACAGTATCTTTATCCAAATCATCAAGCATGGTATGAGAAATTTTCTCTAAACGTGATTCGGTGTAACGCATTGCCGCTGCTGGATCATCATCAATTGATCCGAAGTTACCTTGACCATCAATAAGGGGAACGCGCATTGAAAAGTCTTGAGCCATACGTACTAAGGACTCATAAATTGCTGAATCACCATGTGGGTGATACTTACCCATTACTTCACCAACAATTCTTGCCGATTTCTTAAATGGTTTATTGTAATCGTAGTTTCCTTCATACATTGCGTAAAGAATACGACGATGTACTGGTTTTAAACCATCGCAAGCATCAGGAATTGCACGAGAAACAATGACGCTCATTGCGTAATCTAGGTAAGATTTCTTCATCTCTGTTACCAAAGATACTGGTTGGATATCTTTTCCTGTAGCAACTTGAATTATGTTTTGATCAGTCATTTGAGATTTGTTAGTTTTGGTTTTTCAATTATTTTCTCTTTTACAATAAGCCAGATCAGCTTTTTTATGATAAAAATGAGGTTATTATTATAGATTAACCCTTTGTTTTAGTGCAAGAAAAATATTTTAGATATCAAAAAAAGAACAGATTCTTTTACTATCAGCTAAGTTTTATTAAGATTTTTATTCAAAAGAATTCTAAAAATCACAAAGTACATTTCAAAATTTGTCCTTAGTTACCAAGAAACTCTGGAAGTAACAAATTGTTTTTTAGATCTAAAAGAACTGCACCCCAAATTTCGGACTAGTTTATTGTAGTCTGTTTGCCTTAAAATATTCACTTAATTTATTTTCCAATATTATTGCTTGCCATATTGAAATAGATTGGAATTATCTATTTTGTGTTGAGAAATCTTTTCAAAAGACGTAATTTTAGAAATAAAAAAGTAAGTAATATGAAAATAGGTGTTACAGGAATTACTGGTAGAATGGGTCGTACAATTGCAACAATAGTTATGCAAGATTCTTTAGTAGAGCTTTCTACAGCTTTAGCAAGAATCGATTCTGTTCAAGATGGTGAAAATTTGGGAGAGTTCTTAGGTTTTGAAAAAAGTGGTGCGAGAATAACTGCAAATATTGATAACTTTGTTCAAAGTTGTGATGCAATTATTGATTTTTCTTCTCCAGCTTTAAGTTTGGAAATTGCAAAAAAATGCGCGATTGCTAAAAAAGTTTTGGTTTGTGGAACTACAGGTTTTTCTGAAAATGAAAAACAGATTTTTTCCTCTTACGCTAAAGACACAGTGATTATTTGGTCTTCAAACATGTCTCTGGGTGTAAATCTGTTAATGAATTTGGTAGAAAAAGTAGCTTCAATTTTACATGATGATTTTGATGTTGAAATTGTTGAAATGCATCATAAAAACAAGATAGATGCTCCTTCGGGAACGGCAATTTCTTTGGGGGCCGCCGTTGCAAAAGGTAGAAATGTTGATTTGCAAAAAGTTGCGAATATGGCTCGTTTTGGTAAAGATGCTAAAAGAATCAAAGGTGAAGTTGGTTTTGCAACTTTAAGAGGTGGTGATGTGATAGGAGATCACACAGTTGTTTTTGCAGGTGAGGGCGAAAGAGTCGAACTTACTCACAAGGCTTCAAATCGTGATGTTTTTGCCAAAGGAGCAATTCGTGCTGCAATTTGGGGAAGCATAAAACAACCTGGTTTTTACTCAATGAGAGATGTTTTAAACTAGAAATAAAAATCCTTCTTTGAAAAAGATAAATGGCTTGAAATAATTGCTTTTAAGATGAATAAACTAACTTCAGCTAATTAGTACAAATGTTAAGTTTGCAAAAAATTTTCAATAATAAAATAGCTGAAATATTTGCTCAAAAAACTTTGCCAAAGTCTTTTGCTGTTGCCGTTTCTGGTGGATCAGATTCCTTAGCATTAACTTTACTTTTAAAAGAATTTTGTGATCAGAATAGTATAAAATTATTTGCTGTCACAGTTGATCATAAAATGCGCAAAGAATCTTCAAAAGAAGCTGTGAAGCTTAACAAAATTTTACAAAAAAAACACATTACTCATCAAGTTCTTGAAATTGATTTAGATAAAGTGCCACAAAAAAATGTTGAGGCAAAACTAAGAGAACAACGTTATGAAATTCTTTATAACTTCTGTAAAATAAATAAAATAAATCATCTTTTTTTAGGTCACATAGAAAGCGATATTGCTGAAAATTTTTTAATTCGCTTATTCCGTGGATCTGGTTTGGACGGTCTCTCAGCAATTTCTGAAAATTCTCAATATAAAAAGATAAATCTTATTCGTCCACTTTTGCAATTTAATAAAGATTCATTGCAAAGTTTTCTTCGCGATAAGAAATTAAAATGGTTTGAAGATGAGAGTAATAAAGATGAGAAATTTTTAAGAAATAAAATAAGAAACTTTTTTAACAGCTTTGAAGAAAAAAATATAATTCAAAAGCGTATTAAACTAGCATCTGAAGAAATATCAAGAATGCGCGATTTTTTTGATTATATAATGCTGGAAAAAGCCAGAAATATAATAAAATTTAAGGAAGACCTTTTTTTGATTAATCACAAAGAGTTGAAAAAATTAGAAGAAAAATTCGCTCTTAAAATAATTGCTTTATCGGCTATGGAAGTAAGTGGAAAGCAATACAAACCAAGGCTAAAAGAATTAAAGTTATTTTATAGTTATTTGATAGAAAACAACAAAATTAAACCACGTAGTTTTTATGGTTGTATTATTGAAAACTATGATGATACATACTTAATACTTAAGCCTCAAAAATCGAGAGAAGATTTTAATTTGCGCACAGTTCTAAAGAATTTAAAAAATGAAAATAGCTAATAATCAGATAGATTCGTATATCCAAAAAATATCTCAAGAAAATATGGCGGGATGCCTAATTTATGGGCCCGATGAGTCAGTTGTTAATTATCGTTTCAATTTAATTGCTAAAAAAGTATCCCCTAATTTATCAGATCCTTTTTTGGTGGTTAATATAACAAAAGAGCAACTAAATCAAGATCCCGGAATAGTTATTGATGAATTTTATTCATTATCTTTTTTAGGTGGAAGAAAATTAATTTTAATTAAAGAAACAGAAAATTCTCTCTCATCTACTTTAAAATCTTTGTTTTCCGATAAAGACTTTCAACAAAAAAGCCAAAATTTTATTTTAATTCAGGCTGGAGATTTAGATAAATCTTCAGCTTTAAGAAAATTATGTGAAGATAATCCAAGTTTTGCTGCTATTGCTTGTTACGAAGAGGATGAAATAACTATAAAATCTTTTATAGAGAAGATTCTAGTTGCAAAACAAATTGATTTTAGTCCACAAATTACATTATATTTATATGAAAAATTTGGAAAAAACCGTCAAATAATTATCGCTGAGTTACAAAAAATAATTATTTTTCTTGGCGAAAGTAAAAAACTTACAATAGATATAATAGACAAATTAACGGCTTCCGAAGCTGATATTACGGCAAATGAAGTAGTTATGAACTTTGCTGCAAAAAATTTTGATATAGCAATCTTACAGAGTGAAAAGCTTTTTCGAGAAGGCTTCGAAGCAATTACACTAATACGCTTTATTTCAAATTATTTTCAAAAACTTTATAATGCAAAGGTTGAGATTGAGAGTGGAGACCTTGATTTTGAAGGTGCGATTAAAATGCAGAGATTGTTTTTTAAAACTGAAATAGAATTTCGTAAACATCTCAAAGCTTTGTCTTTACTGTCTTTAAAGCAGACTTTGCAAAATTTATCTGATTTAGAAGTAAAAATTAAAAGCGAAAAGCTTTCATCTAAAATTATTTTTACATCTTTTTTACAAAATTCTTTAATAAAGAAAAAAATAATACACCATAGATCCTCTGCTTTAAAGGCTTGGTAACAAAATAAAAATATTTTAATAAAAAATACTAAACACTACTTGACAAGTAAAATTGTTTGGTTAAATTATTGGCCTCTTCTTTTTTAGATTTGAAAAAAAAATATCTAAGAAATTGCAAGAAATAGTTGAAAAGTTAGTTGTTGATTTGAGACGCTTTAATTTAAGTCCTCATTTAATTTCACTTTCAAAATCGTTGTTTAAAATCGTGAATAATCGCGTTTTATGCTTTTTTTCAAAAAGCAAAAAGAGAGAAATAAAGGCGATAGTCTTGCTTTAATTTGCAGCTATCTCTTTATAGAACTTTTGGGTTCTTAGAGATTTAGCTATGATCAAATTTCTCAACTTGAGAGTTTGATCCTGGCTCAGAACGA
>CAZENB010000030.1:0-12444 GCA_964513555.1 uncultured Rhizobium sp.
TGCGAAGCGTAGCAATCCATTAAGTCAAGAATTCAGAGTTCTGACAAAAATGGATTGCCACGTCGTGCTGAAGCACTCCTCGCAATGACGAAGTTCTAATAATTGTCAGTAAAAAATTATCATTGATAAACTTCTTCAATCGGATTGTAAATTGTTTTGCTTGAATCTAATTGACTTAAATAAGCAAGACTGCTTCCACTCACAGAACTCGAATTTTGTTCTTGATAATCTTTTGAGTTATACTGAGCAAGAATAACCCCAGCAACATTAATAGTCGGCGCTGAAATAATAGTATCACCATTATTGTTAGTTATTATCTCTGTATTAATCACTTTGGTCTTAAAATTCCCTGAACTTCCATTAGTAAAATTAAATGTCGTCTCATCATTGTTACTGTAAGAAACACTACTACTATCAACTGCCGCCAAAATCTTTAAATTATTTCCAACATCCAAAATAACATCATTATCAGCAGTTATTTTAGCAATCTGTAACGTCATATCATCACCACTCATAATATTAATATTACCCTTAACATCAGAATCATCACCAATTGAACCAGCTTTAATATTGGAAGATATATTCGTTACTTGTTCATTATCAAATTTTTGCTTTTTATTTGAGCCATATAAACCATTAGTTGATCCATATTGATACGCACCTTTCTTTTCCTGCTCCGCCAAAATCTTAACTTCAGAAGCCGCCACAAGATTGATATTGCCATCTTCAACCTCAACATTAGAAGATTTTATAGTTAAATCATTCATTGAAGTAATATTAACATCACTGCCAAAATTAAGATTGGAAGATACTACAGTTTCTTTGTAAACAGATGATTCAGTGCTTTGCTTGTCCTTCTTTATCCCAGCAGCAATTCCAAAGAAAATTCCACCAATCAAAGCACCAACAACAGCCTGCTGAACATTAAAACTCAACTTAGTTTTCGTTGCATTGTGATATTTATATTCACTGTCAATTGCACTTAAAACATTAACATCGGCATTTTCGTTAAAAATCTCGGTATTATAAGTTGCTGAAGATGTGTCTGTATCAAGATATTTTCCTGCTGTTATATTAGCACTTCCATTTCCTGATAGGTTAGATGCAATAATATTTGTATCACCACCTGATGTAATATTAACATCATTGTTTGAAGTTATTTCAGAACTTACATTATTTTTGTTTTCTGCAATGTCCGTTGAGGTTTTTTTCACAGTTGAGCTTTTTTTACTGCTGTATTTTTCTTCATAATTTGTATTCAAATCAGACATTATGTTAATGTCTTTTCTTGCAGTTAGGGTGATGTCACCATTGCTTGTGTTGTTGGAAACATCAGAATCTGTGTCAGATGTTACGAGTTTTGAAGCAATTAGGTTAATACTTCCTTTAGATGAACTACCACTTGGATCAGACGTGTTGTCTTGCCCCGATGTAATGTTGATGTTGCCATTGTTGGTTGTGGCAAGTTCTGAGCCAATTTGGGTTGTTGAAGAACTTTTGTTTAAAAAGCTTTTTCCTTTGCCAATTCGTCCATTTGATTGATTAAATATTGTGTCTTGAGCAGATGTGATATTTACGTCATTCTTGGCAGTTAATGTTAAGTCTTCCGCACTTGTTAGTTTTGAGCCAGTAATATTGATATTTCCTGTTTCTGAATCATTCGTTATTGAACTGTCAGTTCCCGCATTAATTTCAATTGTTCCTGTACTTGCCGTAATCTCACTTTGTAAATTCGTTGTCTTGTCACTGATACGAGTGATTGAAGTGTTCTTCTTGCCATAAGTTGTTGCCTTGCTTCTGTCTCTTAATTGTGCTGTGCTTATGTTCACATCACCTTTCGTTGACTCAAGATAAATGTGACCTCCAGATGTGTCGCCTGTGCTTAATTCTGTTCCTGCCGTTATCTTACTTCCTGTGTTATTAATATCACCTTGTGCAACAATCACCACATTGCCGTTACTTGAAGTAATGTTTCCTTGTGATATAAGAGTTGAAGTTATTCTGTCAGCATTACTCGCAAGAACTTGTTCTTGTGTTATTGCAGTTCCATCAGAATTTGTTGATTTGTTATTTATCTTATAATTTATTGTAGCCTCATTATTCACCTCACCTTCCGCAGTCAGATAAACCAAATTATCTCCAGAAATTGTTGCACCAATGTTATTGATGTTTCCACCATTTCCTGATGAATCCTTAAACGCATCAATTGAAACCATGTTGCCCGCAATAATCTCAGTTGGATTTGTAATTGCTTGAGAAACAGTTGTTGCAGTTGAAATGTTATTCACATTCACAGCAGACATCACCACATTGTTTGACGCAGAAATTGTGTAATTGGAATTATTGATGTTGCCTGCACTTGAATTCATGTAAATACTTCCGCCAGTATTAAAATAATTATTTGCAATATTGATGTTACCGCTTGAAGAAATTTCTATGTCGGAACCTGCATTAAAAACTGCAGAATTACGAGCAGAAATTGCATCGTCTTTTATTGTTGATGAAGTGCTGGAAGTGAAGGAAGATGTGGAAATAGTTGCGACTGAAGATAAATCTTGCCCTCCGTCATCGCGAACGAGCAAACTTGCGAAGTGTGGCGATCCATTATTAAGATTACTGTTAGTTTGTGTTGAAGTGGATTGCTTCGTCGCTAACGCTCCTCGCAATAACGAAGATGATGATGAGCTCTGCAATGACAACAAAGAAAATTTAAACGCAGCCGTAGTCTGTTTGTAATTATCCAAACTATTGGAAATTGTTACATCTTTCACAGCATTAATTGTAATCTTATTACCTGAATCAAGCGCCGAATTCCTTAAATTAATATTGTTACCAGAAACTAATATCAAATCATTGCCTGAAATTATTTTGCTATTATTAGCATCAATATCACCAGTTGTTGAAATCAACAAATCACCACCCGATTTAATCTTAGCCAAAGAAGATGGGGTTTGAGAAATTAAACTTGAAGAATTTATCGCTGAATTGGTCTGAGTCCTTAAATTGGTAACATCAATAATCATATTGCCACCAGAAATAATTGAGCCGCTGTTAATTAAACTTGCCTTGGAATTTAAACTGGAATTTAAACTGGAAGTTGAGCCAAAAATTGAATCAGAAGAAGTTATCAATAAATCACCTTTGGCAAAAATTGTTGAATCTGTTACTAAAGAAGAATTTGTCAAATTCACATCAGACAAAGTTGGAACTGAAGTTGAACTTGCGTTGCCTGCAAGCTTATTTCTTGTTGCAAGAGATAAATAAATCTTCGGTGCCAAAACAGAAATTCCGCCAACTTCAATCTTTTCAAAAGTTACAATATCCTTATCAAGAGAATTAATTTGGCTTTGTGTTAGACCATTCAAAGCCACATCAGCAGCCGAAATTCCAAGACGAGACAATTCAGAAACAGAATTATCAAGCAAATCTTTAATTTCACTTTGTCCATCAACACCATCATCAGACAAATAAAGCGCGTCATTACGCAAATCTTGAATTTGGTTTAAAATTAACTTCGATTCAGTAAAAGAATCGCCCAGCATTCTTAAATGCTGGTTGGCAGTTTGGTTGATAACTTGATTTAGCTGCGCCACAAATGCGTCACCATTTAATCCCAATTGTGAGAAATAATAGCTACTGCCGTAAAATTCAGAAGTGTTGGTGAATTGACTACGGCTTTCAATTAGTGGCTTGTTTGAATTTTGATTTTTGTTGATTTTGAATAAACCAGAATAAATTGTTGTGCCTGATTCTTTCGCTTTAGATTCAGATGCAATTGTTACAATTTCTTTTGGCAGTGATATTTTTGGACGAGAATTATTAACAGCAGAAGATTGGTTAGAACTTAGCGCCACCTCTTCCACCAAATTTGGATTATTAGCTTTAACTTCGTAATTATTGGCACTTAATCTGTAAGCAGCTTTGTTTTTGTTTGCCGCTGCAATATTCAACAAATCTAGATTATCAAGCGCAATAGCTGAGTTTGTTGTAGAAATTGTGCTTGATGCATTATTGGCAAACCCACTTGCACCAACATTTGCCACAGTATTTTTGTCGATATTAGTTTTAGCCACCTTATCTACCGAATTACTTAGCTCAACATTTTGTGTGCTTGGTTGGTTTTGTAACTGGACAAACAAATTACCAATTATTGAAGCAAGGTCAATTTCTATGGTGCCGGTTTCAATTAGTTGTACGAAATTTGTTGCATCATTTGTAGTTGAACGTCTTAGTGAATTTTGGTTATTTACGCTGGAGTTCTGAACAATAGTTGTGTTATTGATTTGATTTGAAATGTTACCGGAAATTGATCCACCTGCTTTTATATATGCTAAATATGATTCTATAGTTCTGTTATCTGGTTTATAAGTCAGCAACCATTTTTTATTTTCACCAGACCCCCACCAGTCTCTTTTATAGTTAACATAAGATTCAAAATAACGACTTGTATTATTAACATTAACCGCGTTAACAAACATATTTTGTTTTGACAAGATACTTGTGGTATCATTAGTCAAGTTTGTTATCTCAAAATGTAGATCATTACCAGATAAAATATTAGAATCTGCTCCCGCAGTTCCACTAAAAGAAGCCTTATAGCTACTATCATAATGACACTCATAATGATGAAAATTACATCCACTTTTCCAATATATATAACTTTGGGTCTTCATACTACTTCTCTTATTTTCCAAACTCTCTGCCTTAATCATCATATCACCTTCTTGCGTGATTATTTCACCTGAAATATTCTGCACTAAAGCAGTTTTGTTCAAAGAAGAATCTTGTGATGCATTTTTTTGAATCGCCAAATCTCCAACTGTATAAATTGTTGCAGAATTATTAAGCAAATTATTCACTACATTCAAAGTTGTATCTCCGCCGCTCCAAATCAGCGCCGCTTTGTTATTCGTCAAATTATTTGTAACATTCGTCTCCAAATCATTAGCAACCGAAATTTCACCAAAATTATTCAAATCCCTAACGTTAATCACCAAACTGTCATTTGCCGTTACAAGCCCAGACTTCACAACACTTCCTGATAGGTTGGTTTGCGCTTTATTATTAAAAGCACCATTTAGAGCGCTTATTGTAACCACTCCATTGCCACCAATAATTTTGTCAGTTTCGTTATTTATGTCACCTTGAGTTGAGGTTAAACTTAAAGTTGTTACAGCAGAAATTGCACCAAAATTATCAATATTATTTTTTGCAATTATTTCCAAATAACTGCCAGCAGCAAGCAGCACATTTTGATTTAGCGAATTATTATAATCACGATAACCATTTAAAATTGAATCAGCGGCGTCAAGTTTAATATAGCCAGTTGTTTGAACATTTCCCAAGTTGGTGATGTTATTTGCTTTAATGTCAACATAATCAGCGCCATAAATTGTGCCTGTAATTGTGTAATTGGCACTTCCCAAATCAAGATCAACAGATGAGCTTGCCAAAAATGAACCTTGTAAATTGCTCAAATTAATGGCCTGGTTATTGTTAGTTGTGGCGCTGACATTTTTACCCTTAATCACACCCAAATTATTATTGACCGCATCAACCACCAACTTCACATCACCATTTTTTGCCAAAATTCCAGAATTTGTAACATTATTTTGACTTACCACAGACTTTGAATTATCAAGACTTACAGCAGTGATTTGTAAATTTTGAGAGGCAAAAATTAAAGCTTGTTCATAATTATTATAAATATTTCCAGCATTAATTTTAATGTCGGCGTCAGATTGCACCAAACCTTGATTGTAAAAATCATTTGTAATAGCAATTTCCAAATTGTCTTTTGCGTTCACGCTGCTATTGGCGCCGTAATTCACCAAATTATTGGCAGATAATTTCAGTTCTTGTTCTGAACTGATTAAAGCATAATTATAAATTTCATTTAACGCTGCCAAATTTAAATTTTGGTTACTTAACAAATTATCATAATTCGAAATTTCTTGAACCATTATTTTAATTTCAGCGTCACTTAAAATTTGACCATAATTATATATTTTAAGTTGGTTTCCAGTTTCTGGGACAAAGCTTTCTTCATTTTCAAGATATGAAGTTATTGATAAATTATTCGCAGCATAAAAATCACCCAAATTTTCAAATTCATCAGCAATTTTTAAAGTTAAATTGGCATCAGAAGCAATCAGTGAATTGGCATTATTTATTAAAGAATTTGCTTTTAAGTTTAAATTATCAGCGTGAATATTTCCCCAATTATCAAACATTTGCGTAGCTTCCAAATCAAGATTTGCCACTGAATTAATATTGGCTTGTTGAGCATTTAACAAATTTTCAGCTTTAATAAAAATATCGCCAGCGCCAACCAAATTGCCATAATTCTCAAGATTTCCAGACAAGTTAATGATCAAAGAATTTGTCGCCTGAATTTGTCCGTAATTTACAATTTTGTTACTTCCCAAATTAAGATTTTCAGCGCTTAATAAAGAGAAGTTAGCAATATTATTTATTGTAATTTTCGCCTCTAATTCAGATTGAATTAAGCCATTATTTTTAAAATAATTATCAGAGTTTGTGGGATTTTCTGCCGCAATTTCTAAATTACCAGCAGTGTAAATTTGATTATTATTCGTAATTTTATTGGAAGTTAAAAAGACATCAGAATTGCTTTGAATTTCGCCATTATTTGTAAAAATTACAGAATCAATTTTCAGATCTGAATTTTCCACATCACCATCAAGATCAAGAGATGCAAAAATATAGCCATCTTCTAAATTGGTGAAGCTGTTTTTTGCAGCCAAATTCACGCCTTTATTTGCAAGAATTGCACCAGAATTTTCGAAATTATTATCAGAGGAAATTTCTAAATTATTGTAAGATTGAATTTTTCCAGAATTACTAAAATTATTCGCTGCAATTTCGTTATTTTTTGCACTAAAAATTGCCAAATCAGCGCCAGATGAAATATTTCCATAATTAGCAAAATCTGAGATAATTGAAATATTTAAATCACTCTCCGCAGAAATTTCATATTTATTATCAAATTTTGTTGCAACAATTTCCAAATCAGAACCAGATTTTACAAAACCAGAATTTTCAAAATTGTCAGAATTTATGGCGATCACTTCAGATGCTTGTATTGCACCGGAATTATTGACTTCCAAAGCCTGAGTTGATTTTTGCAAAGCAAAATCTTGATTAGCAAAAATTGTTCCTGAATTTGTAAGTGAATCAGAATAAAGATTGAAATTTTGATCAGAACCTAAAAGTCCCGAATTAATTATGGTTTTTGAGTTTAAACTTGCTGAATTACTGAAAAATATTTGACCCTCATTTTGTAAAATATTAAGAGCAGAAATTTTTAAATTGCCTTTGTAATTTTGTGAATCAGAAGCCGCTAAAATACCTTCATTATTTATTTTATTGGAAATATTTAATTCTAAATCTGAATTTAGAGATTTTATCAAAGCATAAGAAACTTCACCATTCTCATCTGCAACATTCAAATTCAACAAATCTTGCGCACTCACTTTCAGCAAACCTTCAGCCAAAATTTGACCTTTATTGGTCACAGAATCTGAATTGTTAATTGTTAGATTTTGTGATGCATAAATTTGCCCTGAATTTTCTAAATTCTCGCTATTAACTTCAACATCATAGCCATTCACAAAAGATGAGTTTTTAACAAATTTAGAATTCAAAATCACATTTTTCACCAACACATCAAAAGCATTTTCATCCGCATCAAACAACTGCAAATAACCAATTGAACCAGAATTATCTAAGCTTAAATCAGAATTTATTATTAAAGAATTTTTCGACGCAATATTTCCTTGGTTTGAGAAAACTTTTGTATTTAAAACTGAGTTTCCGTTGGCAAGAATTGTTCCCAAATTCTGAATTGATAAATCAGAATTAATTTCTAAATCATTTTTAGATTCAATAAATCCAGCATTTATAAAAGTTTTTTGCGAATTATTATAATTAATTTTTGAATCATTCGCAGAAATTAATCCAGAATTTGTAAAATCATCAAAAGTTTTCAGAGTTAAAGTTTTTACAATAACCAAACTTTCTTCATTATTAAAATCAACAACATCAAACTCAGCACTTTCTCCAGCGTTCACCAAAGCTTTATTATCAAAAGATTCGCCAACAAAACCAAAGTCACTTCCAGCAAAAATTGTATCTTCGTTCTTTAATTCACGAACTTTTAAATCTAAATCTGAACCTGCATAAATTAAGTTATTATTATCCAAACTATCCGCCAAAATTGAAACTTTTCCGACAGCTTGAATTGAACCATAATTGTCAATTTGTGACTCGGAATCTGAAATCAAACCTGAATCCCAAATTTCTTGCAAATCATCAATCACCAAATCTTGATTAGCAAAAATTGTTCCTGAATTTGTAAGTGAATCAGAATAAAGATTGAAATTTTGATCAGAACCTAAAAGTCCCGAATTAATTATGGTTTTTGAGTTTAAACTTGCTGAATTACTGAAAAATATTTGACCCTCATTTTGTAAAATATTAAGAGCAGAAATTTTTAAATTGCCTTTGTAATTTTGTGAATCAGAAGCCGCTAAAATACCTTCATTATTTATTTTATTGGAAATATTTAATTCTAAATCTGAATTTAGAGATTTTATCAAAGCATAAGAAACTTCACCATTCTCATCTGCAACATTCAAATTCAACAAATCTTGCGCACTCACTTTCAGCAAACCTTCAGCCAAAATTTGACCTTTATTGGTCACAGAATCTGAATTGTTAATTGTTAGATTTTGTGATGCATAAATTTGCCCTGAATTTTCTAAATTCTCGCTATTAACTTCAACATCATAGCCATTCACAAAAGATGAGTTAGCCAAAATTTTTGTATTTAAAGTTAAATTTTTTGCCCAAATATCTTCAACAGATCCATCTTCATTTTGTAAACTCAAAAAACCTAGCAAACCTTGATTATTCAACTTACCAAATTGTGCTGAAATATCTATTTTAAAATTAGTCGCAATATTTCCTAAATTATCAACATCACCAGCAACAGAAGTTAACATAACATCATTTTTTGCCAGAATTATACCATTGTTCGTAATATTATTTTGGGCTCTAACATTAACATTTCCAGATCTCGAACTCAGCACAGAAGATTGATTCAAATCAGCAATATTTTTTGTCGATTTTAAAATTACATCACCATTTGCCGATAAATTTTTGTAATAAATATTACCTTTTGCATCAACATTCAAATCTTTGCTTGCAACCACATTACCACCCAAATTCACACCAAAACCAGCTTTTGTTGCCACAATAAAAATTCTTCCGGCCTGAATATTACCTAAATTTGAAGCATCTAAAGCAAAAAGTTCTGGGCTTGCGTTAAGTGAATTATCATCTGAACTAACTTGATTAGTTGCATAGTCATATTTATCACCTGATTTTATAGAAAGTTCAGAATCAGCATAAATTGTTGAAATCAATTTTGTTGAAGAAGAAATAATATCGGTAGAAGAAGTTTTTTCTACATCAAGACCCAAACCCTCAATTGTAATTAATGGAATCACTAAATTATTTGCATCAGTTTTTGCTGCACTTAAACCAAATTTTAGATTACCATTAGCATCAAACTCACTTTTTCCTGCAATCAAAGAAAGTCGGCTTGTATTAATAAAACCACAACCAGAACAAGTAATTCCATTTGGATTTGCAATAATTAAATTGGCTTTGGTTCCAGCAATTTCAGTATATCCCAGAAGTTTTGAGTTATTAGTTGAAGTAACTTCATTTAAAATTACTTTTGCGCTACCTGAGTTTGTCAAATTTTGATTTACTACAACTAGACCACCAATTTGAGTAGAAGTTACGGCAGAAGAACCGCTTCCAGCCACAACTTCTGAACCAACTTTACCGGAGAAATTGTTAATGACTTGACCAGATTTATTTACGTTATAATCAGTAAATTTATTATGAGAAAGACCTGCTGAATTTGGAGCAGCAATATTTACTTGATCAATTCCAGACGCCGTTTTAGTAACTTGAGTATTTGTAGTTGCGTCAGGCGTTATTGGTAATTCTGATGCCAAAGCATAAGATGAGGAAAAACAGAAGAAGAACTGATTGAAAAAAACTGTAAATAAGACGAAATGAATAGAAATTAATCTAAGAAATTTTGTGAATTCCGTAACTATAGTTAACAAGTAGAACTTGTTCTTTAGGGAAGTTGTAAAAGAAAACATAAACTTTAGTGGTGAAAAAGTTAATTTTTATAAATTTTAATTTAGTGGTATTAAAATTATCTATTTAGCTAAAAACAACGAATTTTGATTTAATGATGCACAACATATCATTTTTTAAAGTATTTGTAAATGTTTTTTTTAAGAGAATAAGCTATGATCCCTTGAATAGCTAATCTTCTTACTTCGTCATTGCGAGCGAGCATGCTTGCGAAGCGTAGCAATCCATTTTGTCACGAGTTTTGTAGTTTGTAGTAAGGTTAATTGCCACGTCACGCTTGAGCTCCTCGTAATTATGAAGTGTTCTTGGAAAGTCAACTCTTCTGTTCCTTAATCACTCGCCAGCAGGCTAAAAATATCAACATCCACATAATTTCCATGATGATATCTGTGTTTTCTTAAACAACCTTCATATTCAAAACCACATTTTAATAATAGATTTTTTGAAGGAATATTATCAACCGCAGTAAATGCTTCAATTCTGTTAATATTCATCTCTTCGAAAGCATGTTTCGCTACCGCATAGATTGCACGACTTGTAATGCCTTGTCGCCAATATTCTTTTGCCAAATCGTAACTTAATTCAATTCTTTTGTGATAAAAGTTATTAGAAGTAAGACCAATTGAACCTATAAGTTGGTTATTATCTTTTCTTGCAATTGCAAAATAAATTCCATCATTTTGATAAAAAATATTACGCCAATAATAAAGCTCTCGTCTTGCATCCTCAATATTTTGCGGAATGTCACACAAAATAAATTTATTAACTTGTGGATCAGAATAGTACTTAAAGAAATCTTCAACGTCATCAGCGTTTTTTTCTCTCAAAACAAAATCCCCAAGATCAATGACTGGAAAAGTTTTTTCATGAAGAAACATTTTTTACTATCAAATTTTTTTGATTTCTATGACTTTTACAAAACGACTATCCGCATCAATTATTTTAAACTTTAAACCTTCGTTTTCTAATTCTTCTCCAATTTCAGGAATTCTTTTAAAAATTGACATTAAAAGACCACCTAAAGTTTCAAAATTACCTTCTTCATATTTAATTGAGTGCTGCAAAATTTCTTCAGCTTTTTTAATTTCAACTCTTCCACCAAAATGGAAAGTTAAGTCATCAATTTTTTTGATTCTAAAAAAGGAATTATCTGATGGTAAATCATGCTCATCTTCAATATCACCAACAATTTCTTCCATAATATTTTCAATTGTAACAAAACCATCAACACCACCAAACTCATCTAAAACAATTGCTACATGAATTCTAGCCATACGCATACGAAGCATCAAATCAATTAACTTCATCGATCCCGGTACAAAAAGAATTTTTCGAATAATTTTAGGAATAGAAAAATCAGGGTTTTTTTGACATAAAAATTTTGATAAATCTTTGCTGTGAATAAATCCAATAATTTCATCAAGATTTTCTTTAAATACAGGAATTCTTGTATGACCATCATTAGTTATTACTCTTTTCACTTCTTCTAAATCAGCATTAGCTCTGATTGCAATTAAATCAGAACGTGGAGTCATTATATTTGAAACCTTCTTTTCACCAAGAGAAGCAATATTTTTGATCATCTTTTTCTCTTCAAAGCTAATTAGTTTTTCTCTTTCATAAGACTCAACTAGATGGGTTATGACAGAAAGAAAAGATTTTTTGGTTTTGCGTCCGAATAAGCTTAAGAGAAAATTGAATAATTTTTTGTGACGAGACTTTTGTTTATTTTTAATCGATTTGCGTTTCGCGCCCGATTGACCTTCCATGAAAGTAATTATTAGTTAATATAAGGGTTCTTGATTTGTAGTTTTTTTAAAATTTTCACTTCAAGAGCCTCCATTTCTTCAGCCATTTTTTCATCTTCATGGTCAAAACCAATTAGATGTAAAATACTGTGTAAGATTAAGTGAGTTAGATGATCTCTGAAATTCTTTTTTTGTGCAAGAGATTCTTTTTTTATTGTTTCATAAGAAATTAAAATATCACCAAGAAATAAATATTTGTCTGATCCAACTAATTTTTTTAAGCCAATTTCTCTAACTAAATTCTCATCTAAAGATGGGAAAGATAACACGTTTGTTGCCTTATCTTTGCCACGAAATTCAGAGTTTATTTTCTTAACTTGACTGTCACACATTAACAAAACAGAAAATTCTAATTCAAAATTTTTGATGATAAGTTCTTTTAATTCAGTTAGTAAAATCAGATCGTTGCAGGTTTTTTTAATAAATTGTTCTA
>CAZENB010000030.1:12454-14424 GCA_964513555.1 uncultured Rhizobium sp.
TTATTATTTTACTTTTGAAAACTATGTCTATATTTATCATTTTTAATAAATTAATTTTAATTTTCCTAGTCATTGCTATAAGGTAACAAAAACTAATCACAAAAGTTAAGATTTGGGCATCTAACCGATTTTTTTGGACAAATTCTGTCTTTTTGTTTTCCTGAAAAACAACTATTTACATTATCAGACCCTACTGTTTTACAGATTTCTGTTAAAGATTTGATAAAATTACCATCGCTATTCAAAGCAGGAACTCTTATGTAATAAAGAGCTCCCATTTCATGAGCCATTTCTTTATATTCAATATCAAGTTCAACTAATGTTTCGGAATGTTCAGAAACAAAAGATATTGGTACAATAACCGGAATTTTTTTATCAAGAATAGTTTTCTTCAAGGAAAATTCTAAACTTGGCTTTGTCCACTCAAGAGGTCCAACTTTAGATTGGTAGCAAACTTCAAAATCAATTTTATCTTCATCAATACTAAAAGTTTGTGCTAAATTTTTCACTACTTCTTGACTGGTCTTTTCAACTTGGAAAACATAAGGATCCCCTCCATTTATAACTTTCTGCGGTAATCCATGAGCTGAAAATAATAAACGTAACTTAGAAAAATCAATGTTGTTGTTTTGTACCAAAGTTTGTTTTATCAGAAGCGTGTGTGATTTAACAAAATCATTATCATTTGGATAACAACAAACAAACTTCATTTTAATTTCTTTCTTGTATTTTTTGCATTTATTTAAAAATTTTGATGTAAAATCTTTTATAGATGATTCGCTTGTTGTTGTTGAGAATTGAGGATAAAGCGGCAGTAAAATAACTTCTTTTGGATTATAATTAATAACTTTTTCAACCACCTCTTCGGAAAAAGGTTTGTTGTAACGCATTACTACAAAAACCTTGAATTCACCAAAAAAAGACAATTCTTTTTCCAAGGAGTCAGATTGACTCAGAGTTAAATCAAGCAATGGCGATTTTCCACCAATTAAGGAGTAAATTTTTTGTGCTTTTTTTTCTCTGCGAGATGAAATTAGTTTTGCCAAAAAAAAACGAAAAGGTTGCGGCAAACCTATTATCGCTTTATCATTAAATAAGTTAAAAAGAAAAGGACGAACTTCATCAGAATTGGTCGGTCCTCCAAGATTAAATAAAATTACGGCTGTTTTTTTACTTAGCATTTTTAAATTTTTGAAAAAATAAACTAAAAGAAAATATTAAACATAAGGAAGCGATTGCTGAAGAGCTTACAGTTAGATCATAAAGATCAGCAATTTTGAAAGAAAAAGAAAGAGTCAAAATTCCAAAAACTAAACTTAATACAAGCATATTTTTTGCTGAAACTGCAAAAATTCTTGCAATTGCTGCTGGTAAAATAAGCAAAGCTGTCATCAAAAAAACACCAACAATCTTTACTGAAAAAGCAATTGTTAGCGCTAGTAGTATCAAAAAAGATATTTTCCACAATTGAACATTAATACCTTCAACAGTGGCTAAATCTTCATTTAAGTTTATTAATAAAATTCTCTTAAATGCAAAAATTACATAACAAAAAGTAATAATTGCAATCAGTGCTAGTATAATAATTTCAATATTATCAATTGTTAGAATATCGCCAAAAATATAAGAACCAAAATTAACTCTCTTAGAAGAAATATCATTTATTATTGCAGCAACAGAAAGACAAAAATAAGAAGAAATGGCAATTATAGTATCTTTAGAAAAATTCTTATCAGACAGTAAAAAGCCAACCAACAGCGCAAAAAATATTGCAAAAAAACTAAGAACAAAAATTTGATTTACGTCAATCAATACTCTACTGATAACAGACAAGTATTCAATGATAAAAATAGTGTTGCCTGGATTGCAAAAGATAAAAAATCAACCTATTATCAACCCTATCAAGCAGATATATTTACAAAAAAATATCCTCTGTATAGAGAATTATGGGTATTAAATCGTGCTGGAAA
>CAZENB010000030.1:14434-20053 GCA_964513555.1 uncultured Rhizobium sp.
AAACTAAGAACAAAAATTTGATTTACCTCAAATACAGAGCCAAGAGCAAAACCTAACAAAATTGAATGAGAAAGACCATCGCCAAAATAAGAAAGTTTTTTCCAAAGTACAAAAACTCCAAGCAACGAGCAAGAAATACCAGTTAAAATAAGGGCAATAAAAGGTTTTAGTAAGAAAGCTGAAATCACAGATTAGTTCACTTAATTGAAAGTTTTTGAAAAACAAATTAAAACGATTAAATCTATCAAAAGCAAGTTTTGTGTTGCAACAAAATTAGGTAATTATCCCTTAACACAATTCAATTCCTAATTAAAAAAATCCACAATTCAACTAGTTATTTCTTTTAATCCGTCATTGCGAGTGATATATTTTTTCTTACGTCATCAACATTGAGCATACTTACGAAGCGTAGCGATCCAAATTTCTACAAAATTCAGTAGTTAAAATTATAGCAAGACTTCAATTGCTTATTATTAATATAATCAAAAACACCATTTTCAACAGACCTAAATTTGAGAATTAAAATTTAAAAAATTTTAAAAGAACCAAGTGCAATTGACTTTTAATTTTTCATAATTACAACCACGCCGAATAATTATAAGTAAATAAACATCAACTATATAATTGGTTGATATAATAGTAGATTCAATAAAAAACTCCAATGGTTAAAAAATCAGAAGATAAGCTAAAAACAAAGGCTTCAACTAATTTTTCAAAACAAGACCTGCTTAAATATTATCAGGAAATGTTACTTATCCGTCGCTTTGAAGAAAAAGCCGGACAACTTTATGGAATGGGATTAATTGCTGGTTTCTGTCATCTATATATTGGGCAAGAAGCAATTTCGGCTGGAATGCATGCAACTATGATTGAAGGTGACAAAGTTATTACAACATACCGCGATCATGGTCATATGATTTCTCTTGGCTCAGATCCTAAAAAAATTATGGCCGAATTGCTTGGAAGACGTGACGGATCTTCAAAAGGGAAAGGAGGATCAATGCACTTATTTGATCTTGAGAGACATTTTTATGGTGGACACGGGATTGTTGGAGCTTCTGTACCAATTGGCGCTGGCCTTGCATTTGCTGACAAATATAGAGGCACTAATAACGTAACATATTGTTACTTTGGTGACGGAGCTGCCCATCAAGGACAAGTTTACGAAGCTTTTAACATGGCAAAATTATGGGATTTACCAGTGCTTTTCATCATTGAAAATAACCATTACGCAATGGGAACTTCGCTAAAACGCTCATCTTCAATTGACGAATTGCATAAACGTGGAATTGGCTTTAATATTCCAGGCGCAAAAATTAACGGTATGGATATTTTTGAAGTGCTAAGTGAAGGTCAAAAATGGGTTGATTACGTAAGATCTGGAAAGGGACCAGTAATTTTAGAAATGGATACTTATCGTTATCGCGGTCACTCAATGTCAGACCCAGCAAATTACAGAAGCAAAGAAGAAGTTAATTGCAAAAAAGAACAAGATCCTATTGATTCTCTTAGAACTTACATTTTAGACAAAAAAGTTGCTACTGAAGCTGAAATCAAAAAAATTGATGATTCAGTAAAAGAAGAACTTAATGAAGTTGTAGAGTTTGCCAAAAATAGTCCAGAACCTGATACTTGTGAGTTAATAACTGAAATTTACAACTAAAAGTAGTCTGACAATAACAAAAGAAATCAATCTATTAAAGAAATTTACTATAAAGATATGGCAATAAGAAAATTGACAGTTCGTGAAGCACTTCGTGAAGCAATGGCAGAAGAAATGCGTTCAACTCCTGAAGTTTTTGTTATGGGAGAAGAAGTAGCCGAATATAATGGTGCCTATAAAGTCACTCAAGGTTTGTTAGCTGAATTTGGCTCAAAAAGAGTAATTGATACTCCAATTACTGAGCATGGCTTTACAGGAATTGCAGTTGGTGCCGCTTTCACAGGTTTAAAACCAATTGTTGAGTTCATGACTTTCAACTTTGCAATGCAAGCAATTGATCAAATCGTAAATTCTGCTGCTAAAACAAATTACATGTCTGGTGGACAAGTTAAATGTCCTATTGTTTTTCGCGGACCAAATGGAGCAGCTGCGCGTGTTGGTGCTCAACATTCACAATGTTATGCAGCTTGGTATGGTTCAATTCCTGGCCTGAAAGTAGTTGCGCCTTATTCTGCGGCTGATGCAAAAGGTTTATTGAAAGCTGCAATTCGCGATCCAAATCCAGTTATATTTTTGGAAAATGAAATCACTTACGGTTATTCTTTTGAAGAAAAATATGAAGAAGATCACGTAGTTGAGATTGGCAAAGCAAAAGTTCTGCGCGAAGGAACAGATGTTACAATTATAGCTTTTTCACTTACAGTTAAATATGCTTTAGAAGCTGCTGAGCAACTACAACAAGAAGGCATTAGTGCCGAAGTTATCGACTTAAGAACAATACGTCCAATGGATCGTCAAACTATTGTTGAATCTGTTATGAAAACTGGTCGCTGCGTTACCGTAGAAGAAGGTTTTCCTTTCGCATCAATAGGTAGTGAAATTGCTTCAGTTCTTATGGAAGAAGCATTTGATTACTTAGATGCTCCAGTAAAAAAATTGGCTAGTATTGACGCACCTTTGCCTTATGCTGCAAATTTAGAAAGGTTAGCCTTACCAAAAACTCACAATATTGTAGAAGCTGTGAAAGAAGTTTGTTATCGTGATTAAAATTTTTTAGATTTCTCAATGTTTTTATACGACTTTGTCAAAAAACACAATATAACAAAATTGCTATTCATAACCTATTTCTGTTGTCTTTGTCTTACTATTTATTTCTTCTTTTGCACATTTTTCGGTTCAAAAGGTTTAATCGAATACTTTTCTCTCAGAACAAAAGTAATAGGACGCGAATCTCAGAAGCGCGAGCTTATTTCAAAAATTCAGAGCAAAGAGAATATGGTAAATAATATGAGTTTAGAATCATTAGACCTTGATCTTTTGGATGAACAAGCAAGAAAAGTTTTGGGTTATGCTGGAAAAAACGAAATTGTTGTATTTCAAGATCAAGAAAACTCTAACAATCAAAAAACCACCATCAGATGAGCCAGATCTCTTTTGGACAAGAACTTTATCGTAAAGCTTTTCACCTTTTTTTACTTATAATTCCTTTTAGCTACTGTTACTTCGGTAAAACAGTTTCTCTTATTGTCTTTGCAATTTTAACCGCTATTTTGTTAGCTTTTGACTATTCAAGACGTAATAACGAAAAAATTCGCAACATTTTTACAAAACTTTTTGGAAAAATTTTAAGAGACCATGAATTAAATGGTGAAAAGCTTTGTGGGGCAAGCTTTGTTGGTATTGCAGCTTGCACAACATTTTTATTTTTTGATAAAAAAATTGCTGTAACTGCTTTTGCAATCTTGGCAATAAGCGATACAATGGCTGCAATTATTGGCAGAAGCATAAAAAGCCCACCTTTTTTTGAAAAATCAACTGCTGGTGCAGCAGCTTTTTTCATTAGTGGCATTATTGTTTTAATTGTTTGTGGTCTAATTTTTAAGGTTAAAGCTTTATTTTACTTTTTTGGATTAATTGCTCTTGGAGCAACCACAATTATTGAGTCAAGACCAAGCTTTCTTAATCTTGATGATAATTTAACAATTCCATTAAGTTTTTCCGTTGTAATGACTTTGTTTGATTTGATGTGGTATTATACATAAAATCACTTTTGATGAATTTTTGGACTGAGTTATATTTCCAAATCTATAGCTCTGAATTTAACACTCTGAGATCCTCGCATCCACTCAGGATGACAGATACTCACTAAAAATTATAGAAATTAGAAGAACCCAATGATTTTTCCCAAAGACTTTCCAGATAAATTACGCTCATCTATCTTGGTTTCTGAAGTTGTTGGAAAAAAAGTCAAGTTGAAGTCAAATGGCAAAGAATTTGGTGGTCTTTGTCCTTTCCATAATGAAAAAACTCCATCTTTTACAGTTAATGACCAAAAAGGCTTTTATCATTGTTTTGGTTGCTCAGCACATGGCGATATTATAAGTTTTATAATGAACAATGAGGGCTTGGAATACAAAGAAGCAGTAATAAAACTGGCAGAAGATTTTTCTATTCCTATTCCAAAAGTTTACTTTGATGAAGTAAAAGAAAATCAACTAGAACGCAGTTTTCTTCTTTTGGAAAAAATATGTTCATTTTTTGAAAATAATCTAGTCCTAGATAAGCAACATGAAGCTCTTTCTTATTTAAGAAAAAGAGGAATTGATAATAAAATAATCAAAAAATTTCGTCTTGGTTTTGCTCCTAATTCTTATGATGATTTAGTAAATTTTCTACAAAATGAAGGTTTCAGAGAAGATGAAATTATTAAATCTGGAATTATTGGTAAAAATGAGAAAGGCAAATTATACAGCAAATTCAGAAATAGAGTTACTTTTCCAATTACCAATAAGCAAAATAAAGTTATCGCCTTTGGTGGAAGAACAATTAATAGTGACTTGCCTAAATATTTAAACTCTGCTGAAACCGATTTTTTCAAAAAAAATCAAACTCTTTACAACTATTCTTTTGCACGCAAAGCAATTTTTGACAAAAGATATGCTGTTGTTGTAGAAGGATATATGGATACAATTTCATTGTCTGCTAATGGTCTAGAAAATGTTGTTGCTGGCCTTGGAACTGCACTAAGTGTTGAACATTTAAAAGAATTATTTGTTATAACTGATAAAATAGTAATTTGCTTAGATGGTGATTCTGCTGGCATCAGGGCCGCTAAAAGAGTTTCTGAAATTGCTTTACCATTAATTACCGCAAAGAAGAATGTCGCCTTCGCCTTCTTACCCAATCAACTTGATCCTGATGATTTTATTAAAGAATTTGGAGCCAATGAGCTAGAAAAAACTTTTATTAATTCTTCTTCGCTTTCAGAAAGTCTTTTTGAATTTGCTTTGATGGAACTTGGACTTAAAAAAGCCGATAAAATAAGCGCAGAAAATAAAGCAAAGTTAGAAAATATTCTGATAAACAAAGTATCATTAATTAACGATACTATATCCAAGAAGCATTTCTCTTACTTCTTTAAAGATGTTTTGTTTCATTTAGGAAAAGGATTAACATCAAAAAATCCAAATACGACTAACAAAATAGTATATAAAACAAAAAATGAAGGTTATGGAATCGCAATACTTAGCTCCCTTGTAAGACATAAAGAATTATTAAATCTAAAAGATGATTTGGTAAACTTACGAGAAACAAATCTGGTTGATGAAGAACTTGATATTCTGAAAGATGAGCTTGTAGATTTTATTGATTGCAATCCAAACGCATCAGAAAAAGAGTTAATTGAATTTATTAGTGCATCGTCAAAAAAAACCGCAAAACTAATAGAAAATTATTTAGAAAACACCAGTTATCATAGCATTGATTTTGTTGAAAAGAATACCGCTATACTTCTCTTAAGAGAGCTACTAATTAGAATTACTAACGAAAAAAATAACGACCCAGACAAAGATGAACAACTCGCAAAACACAAATATTTTATAGAATTTAGAATTAAGGATTTACTAAAAGATTTAACTTAATTAAAAAAAATTCATTTCTTCCGTCATTGCGAGGAG
>CAZENB010000031.1:0-1429 GCA_964513555.1 uncultured Rhizobium sp.
GACAAGCTACCGGGCTGCTCTACCCCGCGATATAGTGAATTTTGATTTTATTATTAGTTCTTATAAAGAAAAAACTAAGAAGGATAAGAATCATAATAATTACAAAGCTAAAGAGCAAGAGATAAATTAATTTTATTTGGATTAATGGCAATAAAAAATTCATTACAGAATTTATTTATAAATTTGACAGGTAATAAATAACAAAATTAACGTTAATTTTAAAACACAAAAATTTTGTTTGAAAATTCTTTAAAACTAAGTTTCTAGTTTTAAAGATAGAACTAGAAATTGTGTAATAAAAATTAATTTTAAATCAAATGAAAATAAAAGAGAAAAGCAGAAAGGTTAATTTAGAAAAAGAAGAAGGTTTTTCTACAGAAGCAATAAAAATAATTGATTTTGAAAAAACAAAAGAAGATTTCTGTATCGCTATAGATAACGATAAAATAGATCAAATGATTTCAAAGTTTAATTTTGAAAAAACAAAAGAATATATAGTGTTAAGAAAAGAAAATGATCAAGAGATACGTGAATTATTGAGAGGTGATGAGTTAAAAGATAAATTACTAAGAAGTAACGAAGTAAAAATGAGTTTTGATTTGATGACAAAAAGCTACCAAGAAGATCGACACCCCAAATCAACATACTTAAACTGCTTAGCATTTTACAATATTTGTTCTGATAATAATAGTTTGGATATTATCTCTTCATACTTAAGAGAAGATCCCACTATTATACCAAACAAAATAAAATCTTTTTTGATTATTTTTGGAAAAAAAAATGAATCAAATTCCGAAATACCAAAAGAAATGTATTACTGCTATGATAATGTAAGAAAATCATATTCCCATGAAATTATTGGAAAAATGGCGGATAAAGTATACAAGCTTTATAATGATTTATATTCACATTTTTCTAGTCATAATTTACACCCTAAATTATTACATGATTACAGCTATGACCTTACTATTGAATCTTTATCAAAAAGAGAAAGTCTTATAGCTGAGGTAAACAATCCAAACCCATATCATAACTTTTTTCAACGATATGGTGACTTAGGACCTATCTTTTTTCGAGATACTGAATTAAGAAAAATATTAACTGAATTTGAGATTCCTGAAACTAAAATTCAGCCAAGCCAAACATCACAAATTTCACAAACTAGGAAATTGGAAAGAGATATATAAAAACCGTTAAAATTAATAATCAATTTTAAGCAAATATAGCCCACATGCCGGGGCATTTGGCCCAGATTTAGTTCGGTCTTTACTTTCTAAAATTTCTTTAACATCTGAAGGTTTTATTTTACCATAACCCGCCCAAACCAAAGTTCCTACAATATTTCTTACCATATGGTGCAAAAAGGATTTTGCTGAAACATCAATTATAATTTCATCACCAATTTTTTGAATTGAAATATTTTCTATAC
>CAZENB010000031.1:1439-18183 GCA_964513555.1 uncultured Rhizobium sp.
TTAATAACAACCTCTAATGAATGCATCATATGTAAAGCTGAAAAATCATGTTTACCAATAAGAAATTGGCTTGCTTCTTTTATTTTAACAATATCAAGACTTTGCACTAAATGCCAAGCACGATTTTTTTGCAAAGCTAATGAGGCAATTCTGTTAATTATAATATAGCGATAATGACGCATTTTAGCAGAAAAACGACTATGAAAATTTTCATCAACTTTTTGACAGTCTAATATTGCAATATCTTCTTTTAACAAATAATAATTAATAGCTGAGATTACTCTGTAATTATCGAATTCTTTTTTTAAGTCGAAATGAGCAACTTGTCTTAATGCATGAACTCCAGCGTCAGTTCTTCCTGAAGCAAATATTTTTACTTCTTCTTTTGAAAAATTAAAAATTGCATTTTCTAAATTTTCTTCAATTGATCTATTTTTTTGATCATATTGTTTTTGATAGCCACAGTAATTGGTGCCATCATATTCAATTGTTATTTTATAGCGCATTAATATCAGAATTATAGTTAGAGTTATAATAGTAATGTATTTAGATCCATTCCTTAATTCTGGCTAGATGGGAATATTCATTGTAAATGTATTTATCTGGGTTTGGAGCTGAAATATATGGACTGTTTTCATTATTGAAATATTCCACTAACTTTTCTAAGCCACTTTTTGCTGAAGAAATAAGAATTTTGATTTTTTCATTATCATCACAAACATTTTTGATTTTTGATTCATTAGAACCAGAAACTTTCCAGTAATTTAAAGAGGAAATTAATTCAGATGGTAAATTCTCGATTTCTTTTTCTAAAGCACCTTCAATTAACATCAAAGCTGAAATTGTAAGTTGCGGTTCAATTCCTAAAAAAACAGATTTATCAGAAGGAATTTGTCCAGTTTTGTAGTCGTAAATTGCTACTGAATTATCTTTATTAGTTGTTACGCGATCTATTTTTCCAGTAATAGTAACATCTTTGATTTTTAGAGTTGAAGTAAGTTCAGTATAATTTCTCACAACTTCAAGTTGTTTTTCTTGTTGTAAAAAATATTCAAAAATTTCTTCAAATTTTGGCCACCAAATCAACTCAGAGCGTTGTGAAAGAAAATAATTTTTAAAAATTATTTTGGCTTCATTTAAAAAATTATCTTGAGGTTTTTTAACAAACTCTTCCAAAGCTTTATGAACAAAACTTCCGAATTCAGCATAAGAAGGTTCAAAATCAAAATTTTTCAATTCTTTTAATTTTAGAATTCTTTTAGCATAAATAGAGTAGGGGTCTGAAAGCATTTTTGAAATATCAGTTACAGCCAGTTTTTTTGTTCTGTTTTTGAGTTCTGGTTTTGGTTGTGGCTGAGAAATTTTTATATTTCTTGAAATATTAGCGGCTTTGTAAAATTTGAAATAGTCATCACCTTTGTTTAAATTAATTTCAAGTTTTTTACACAAAGTTTCAAATTTTAATAAAAAAGGAGAGGGTGAAGTTGGAGAATCTTGAAAAGTTAAAGATCTAGTTAAAACAACTTTATTATTTGAAAGATAATTACAAAAATCATAACAATTTTGACCAATTCTGCGTAGCTTTTTGTCAACACCTAAATCTTTTCTGATTTTTTTTCCAAGCCAATTTTCAGTTTCAATTTTTGGAAAATCACCTTCATTTAAAGACGCAATAATCATTAAATCATAATTTAATAACCTAGCTTCAATTGTTGAGAGAATTTGTATTTTAGAAGATGAATTAGATTTTTCAAAATAGCTTACTTGTTTTGCAAAATTTTTAAATAAGGCTAAAAAATCATTTTTACTAACCGTAAATTCATTTTGTTTTTTTAAAATTTCAAAGAATTCATAAATCTCACTTTGAGCATTCTCATTTTCTAGTAAAATTTCCCAACTTTTAGCAGATAGTTTTTCTATAACTTCAATCAAAGAAGTTATGTAATTGGAAAGCAAAACTTCTGAATTTAAATTTTGCAAAGGTTCTAATTTTTTATAAAATTCTTCAAAAAAGTTTGTAAGATTTTTATCATTTAAATCTTCCAATTTTGATCTAACTCCTAAAATCTCATCATTTACTCTATCTTGACGCAAAACTTCATTCTCTAATTTATAAATTAGTTTTTTTTCTTTATGATTATAAAAAATTGGGTTTTTGAAAATTGAACTTAAGCTAATTGATGAGAAATCATCGCATAGAAACTCTAAAATACTGATTATAAAATTTATCAAGCCAGAATTTAAAATGCCAATATTACGAGCATCATTGTAATCTAAGTTCAAGCTTCTTAACTTATATTTTAGAAATTCTGTTAGTTTATCATTATTGCTTATCACAGCACAATTTTTGCCTTCAGTAATTGCATCGAATATTACGAAACTTATTAAAGTCGCTTCTTCAAGATTATTTTTTGCTTCGATTAAAATAAAATTATTTTCTATATCCTTCTTTACATCTGCTTTTCCTAAAAAATCTTTTTGCCAATTAATTGTGTTTTCTTGAGGAAGAGTCAAAAAAGAAAGAAAATTAAGTCTAATTTTACAACTTAAAGTAAATTTATTATCCGAAAGATTAATAATTTTATTTCTATCAACTTTAACAAAATCAATCAGCTCATTTAAAATAAATTGAGGATTAACTTCTTGATAACCTGAATTATTTTGATCAAAACCATATAAAAATACAAAACCATTACTTTGAGAAGAAATTGATTTAATAAGCTTTTTACCAGCAGATAAACTACCACTTGAGCCGGCAATAATTATTGGACTTTTTAAACCAAATTTTTCAATTGACTGACAAAACTTATCGACAACTAAATTATGAAAAGCTGAAGGGAAATAAATATTTTTTTTGATAAGAGAGTTTTTTATTCCAACATAAAGACTTTGCAAAAATTCAAGATTTAGTTGGCGATGTAAAGAAAGATTAGAATCATCAATTTTATTAAGATTAGTCAAGTCAACTTGATTATTTTCAATTTCATCAAATAAGTTTTTCAAACTAACTGCAATATTAAAAGCCTGAGATGGTAAAATTTTATTACCAAAAATCACTGTTTTTTGAACTTCTTGGCTTAACAAAAACAGATAATCAAAATCGTCTATAACTTTTATTTCCAAGATCTCATCAATTATTTTTTTTACTTCATCATTGGGCAGAAAATCAAAAAAATCTTCGTAGGATAAACTTGAAATTGCCTTAATTTTTGGCAAAATTATAGACTTATTAATATCTAAATCTTTTAACTTATGATTTAAATATAAGTCATTGAATTCTCTTGCGCTTCTTTGTCCTGGAAATAATATCTTTAATTCAGAAGCATTTTGAATAAAGTTATTTTCAATCCAATTATACAAAGAGTTAAAAAAATTCTGATTTGAAGCTATATTAAATATGTTTTTTTGTTTTTCTTTCGTCATTTAAGATCTTGTTTTTTTTGGTGAAATTTATAACTTTCTTTAAAAAATAAAGAAATATAACAGTTAAATAAAGATATTTGTTTTTTAGTTCTACATCTGATAACTAAAAATCTACAAAAAAGTTAGCACGATAATAAAAAGCGCAACAAGTTAATTTTAATGAAAATAATAGTTTTGGGCGGTGGAATTATAGGAGTTACAACTGCCTATTTTCTTGCCCGTGATGGTCATCAAGTTACAATTTTAGAAAAAAACTCTCAGCTTGGCACTGCCTGTTCTTATGCTAATGGTGGACAGCTTAGTTATTCTCACATTGAACCTTGGTCTTCAAAAGAAGCTTTAAAAAGCATATCTAAAACTTTTCTAAAACCTTATTCTTTTATTTCAGTCTCAGATATATTTAATCCTAACTTATTTAAGTGGTTTTTTGATTTTATAAAAAATTCATCAAACGAAAAAAACTACGAAATATCAAAAAACCTATATTCTCTTTGTTCTTATAGTAAAAATTCTTTAGAAGAAATTCTTTTTGAAGAAGGAAATTTTAACTTTGAATTTAAGCAACACGGAATTTTGCACTTTTTCAGAAGCAAAAAATTATTTGATAGTGCAATCAAGCAACTTGAAACTCACAACTCTTTTGGATGTAAAGCTCAAATCTTAAATAAAGATGAGTGCATAAAAAAAGAACCAACTTTAGTAAAACTTTACGATGAAAATAAATTGGCTGGAGGAATATTTTATGAACATGATGCAAGTGGTAACAGTTATATGTTTGTTAAAGCTTTAGAAAAAATATGTAATGAAAAATATGGTGTAAATTTTGAAAGAGAAACAGAGGTCATAAATATCTTCACCAATCACAAAAAAATTACTGGGGTTAATACTTCAAAAGGTGTTTTTACTTCAGAAGCTTATGTATCTTGTCTTGGAGCTTATGGAAATGACTTGTTAAAAGGAATAAAAATTGATTCCAAAATTTATCCATTAAAAGGTTACAGTCTTTCAATTGAAGCAAATCACCATGAATTTATTGCTCCAAGAATATCTTTAAGTGATCCTGAAAACAAAATAGTTTACAGCCGGCTTGGTAATATTTTCAGAGCGGCAGGAGCAATAGAAGCCTGTGGATATAAAAATAAAAAGAATAAAAAATTACTTAAATTTTTGTTCGACACTGTAAAATCAAGCTTTTCTGATTGTGGAAATTTAAATCAATTAACAGAATGGCATGGTTTTAGGCCATTTCGTTCAAATTCTATTCCTTTAATTTGTAAAATAGAAAAATATGGTAATCTTTTTATCAATTCTGGTCATGGATCTTTAGGTTGGACAATGTCAGCGGGTTCAGGAAGAATTTTGGCTAACTTAGTAAAAGGTAAAAGTGATCCAAAATTTGATTTTCTAAAAGAAGAAGAAAAAAATATTTATTTATAAAATGAACAATTTTTTAGACTACGTCAACAAACTTCAACAAAACAGCTCAAGCTTAACTGAACTAAGCTTTGCTAATGATTCCCTCACTAAAGAAAATTTAACTATACTCATAAATGCTCTTTCTGAAAATAATAATCTAAAAATTCTAGAGCTAAATAATAACAATCTTTCATTAGATCATATTAAATCACTGGCAAATATTTTGGATAATAATCAATCCCTAGAGAGTCTATATCTAAGAAGTTGCAAAATTGGTGATAAAGGAAGCGAAATTCTTGCTGAATCTTTACAAAACAATCAAAGTTTACAGCAGCTTTATCTTGGAAATAATGGAATTGGTGAGGAAGGAGTTTTAGCTTTTTCAAAAACTTTACTTTCTAATACTGGATTAGAAGTTTTATCTTTTAGAAACAACATGGTAACCGAGAAATCCGCTAAAAGTTTAGCAAAATCTCTTGAAACTAACGCCGTTTTAAAAACTTTAAATCTTGCAAATACTGAGTTAAATGATGAAGGAATAAAACCTTTTTTATATACCTTACTATTAAATACAACACTACAAGAAATCAAAATAAACTATAATAACATAGAAAAACCTGAATTACTTTTTAGAATAAAAGATTCTCTTAGTTATAATAAATCACAAAATGTTGTAGCAATAAACTCACTGAGCAAAAAGATAATAAGATATTGTGAAGCTTATGTTGATTTAGAACATTCTGGTAAAAAAACTAATAAGTTAGAAAAAGAATTAACCGAGAAATTTGGCCTTAACAGGGAAGATCGTTATCACTTATCAACCAAAAATATTCATGGTGGATCAACATTGTGCTTAGCCTTAATTTTTAATATTATAGAATCACGATACTCAGAAGACGGAATTGTAATAATGATTCAAACTGCAGAAAAATTATGTGATTTATTTTCAAAAGTTGAAAAAGAATTATCAGACCCAATAGTAAAAAAACCAAACGAAAAGATTATAGAAATAGCAACAAAGGTTATATCAATATACAAAGAAAAGCTGCAATCTTAGCTTAAAATTCTTCCCACCTCTGGTTTAAATCCCAGTAAGAAATCTTTGATATTTACAACTTTTTTACCTTGTCTTTGCAAAATTAAAGGATTTATTGCAGCATCTGAGCACTTTATTAAAAAATTATCACTTAAAACTTCTCCGCAGTTTTTTTGTAAAAATTTTGAATCATTAACAATCGCAGCAGAAAATATTTTTATTTTTTCTTCATTATAATAAAAAAAAGCTTCCATTGATCCATTCAAACCACGAATTTTAAGATCAATTTCTTTAGAACTTAAATTCCAATCAATTTTACACTCTTCTTTCTCAATTTTCTTAGCATATGTTGTAAGAGAATGGTCTTGCGAAGTTAGAGAATAGTTTCCATTCTTAATATCGTTTAAGGTTTTAACTAAAATATCAGCACCCATTACCGAAAATTTTTCAGATAAACTTTTGGAAGTTTCTTGATTTGATAAAGTTATTTTTTCTTGGCAAATTATATCTCCACTGTCCAAACCTTTATCCATCTTTATAATTGTAATACCACTTTCTTTATCACCAGACATGATAGTTCTTTGAATTGGAGCAGCACCTCTCCATCTTGGCAACAAAGAAGGGTGAATATTTACACAACCAAATCTAGTGCCATTTAAAATTTGCCCTGGTAATAACAAACCGTAGGCAACCACAACTGCAATATCAGCTTTAAAGCTTACAAATTCTTCTTGAATATCCGGAGTTTTTAAAGTTTTTGGAGTTAAAACTTTAAGGTTATATTTAAGAGCCAAGTCATGAATTGGAGAATTTGTAAATTTTTGTCCACGGCCTGCAATTTGAGGTTCTTTAGTGTAAACAGCAACAATTTCAAAATCTTTATCAGAAACTAATTTTTCTAATGTTGGGCACGCAAAGTTTGGTGTGCCCATAAATATTACTTTCACAGCTATTTTTAAGTTGATTGATATGATATTTAAGAATTAAATATAAATGTATTTAATTTTCAGCAAACATTATTCTCAAATGAATTTATTAAAATTTTTAAAATATAAGCCTCAATTTTTATTAGGTATAATAATTGTTTTTTTGGTAGCTTTATCTGATCTTTTTAGCAAAAGAATTATATTTTCAATTCTTGATAATATTGCTTTGGAAGAAAATGTTAAAAATCCAGAAATAGTAATAACAAGCTTCTTTAGCTTAGTTAAGGTTTTAAATTACGGAATTAGTTTTGGAATGTTTAATACCTTGCCAAACAGCCAAATAATTTTTTGTTTAATTCAGCTAACAATAGCTTTTATATTGTTTTTTTGGCTTTTTAATAGTAAAAAAACTTACTTAACTGTTGCAATTTCTTTTATAATTGGAGGAGCTTTTGGTAACTTAATTGATCGTGCAAGATATGGTGCTGTGGCTGATTTTCTTGACTTTCACATAAATTCATACCACTGGCCAGCATTTAACCTCGCAGATTCCTTTGTTTTTATTGGAGTTACAATATTATTATTAGACGATTTAGTCCTTAAAAAAGATAAAAAATGAAAAAAGCACTAATTATATTAATGGTTTTTTGTTTAAATTCTTGCGCAAGCAAAAAAGATGACCCATTAATTATTCCACCTAACTTTAATGAAATGCCTGATTTGAACAATATAGAAAAACCAAATCCACAGCAACAAAATGAGGATGTGGAAAAACTAAAAGCTTTACTACTAAAAAGTGAAGAATAGTAAAAAATTCTTTTACTTATAGTAAGATTTTCTTACTTATAAAAAAATATAAAGAGATTTATAATTTGTTACATGCTAATCTTTTTTATAGAAATTCCTAGTAATTATTAATATCAATTTACAAAAAAAATGTTAAACCAAATTCTTATAAATGATGCTTTGGCTCAATCTTCTGAAGCACCTCAGCAAGAAATTTCTTTTTCTAGTTTCATTCCTTTAATTCTGATTTTTGCGGTTTTCTATTTTCTTATCATAAGACCTCAAAGCAAAAAATATAAAGAACATCAAGAAATGGTTAATAACTTAAAAACTGGCACAAAAGTTGTTACAAGTGGTGGTATAGTTGGAGTTGTGCAAAATATTTACAAAGAAGAAAATCTTGTTGAAATTGAAATTGCTCAAGGAGTCAATGTTAAGTTGCTTAAGAACTATGTTTCTGAAATGATAAAAGACGAAAAAGATAAAAAATCTGAAAAAACTTCTAAAAAGAAAATCAAAAAAGCTTAAGAATGACAAAAAGTGCAATTCATTTAAAACAAATGAATTGCAAATATTCTAAAGTCTATGAATAAAGGAAAATATTGGCAATTTAAAGTTGTTTAAAACAACTTAAGCTTCACTAAATATATATAAATCATGTTATTTTTCTCAAGATCAAAAATATTAGCAATTACCTTGGTTTGTTTACTTTCTTTGTTTTATAGCATTCCAACTTTTATTCCTCAAAATAACGAATCTAAATTTTTAGAAAAAATAAAAGCTTTTTTTCCAGAACAACAAGTAAATCTTGGACTTGATTTACGAGGTGGTTCTCAGTTGATGTTAGAAGTTAATTTTGATTACTATCTAAAAGAGCAAGTAAATATCTTAAAAGAAGATCTTAAAATAAGATTTCGTGAAGAATCTATAAGAACAATTCCTGCAGTTCAAAATAATGAAATTATATTTTCTTTAAATGACGAAGAACAAAAAAAATCCGCAAAAAAGCTGATAAGAAAACTGAATAAGCAAATGGAAATTGAAGAATCTGGTGAAAATTTTCGAGTTTTCTTCAGTAAACAAGAATTAAAGTTGATGAGAGATAATTTAGTAAAACAATCAATAGAAATTGTTAGAAGAAGAATTGATGAAAATGGAACAAAAGAACCAACTATTCAATCTCAAGGAGAAAACAGAATACTACTACAAGTTCCGGGCGCACAAAATGCAGATGAAATAAAATCTGTTCTGGGAAAAACAGCCAAAATGACTTTTCATTTCGTTTCAGATGAAACTTTTACCAATGCCAATCTTAGCTCAACAAACCCTAATTTAGAAAAAGTTTATGATAACCAAGGAAGATCTTATTTAATTGAAAGAGAAGTTATTTTAAGTGGTGATTTATTAATTGATGCTGCACCAACTTATCATGAAGGCAATCCTGCTGTTTCTTTTCGTTTCAATGATATTGGAGCAAGAAAATTTGCTGATATTACAAAAAATAATATCGGCAAATTCTTTGCAATTGTTCTTGATGATAAAATTGTTACTGCACCAAGAATTAATACAATAATTAATCAGGGTTCTGGCGTTATTTCTGGAAGTTTTACAGACAAAGAAACAACTGAGGTTGCTCTTTTACTTAGAGCAGGGGCTTTACCAGCACCTTTGGAAATTGTTGAAGAGAGAACAGTTGGTCCATCTCTTGGTTTAGACTCAGTAAAAAGCGGTACTCTTGCTGCATTTTATGGACTTCTGCTTGTTGCCTTATTTATGATAATATTTTATGGATTCTTTGGTTTCATTGCTGATATTGCGATGTTTTTTAACATTACCATGATTTTATCGGCACTTGCTATTCTTGGCGCAACTTTAACTCTTCCTGGAATAGCTGGCATTGTACTTACAATGGGTATGTCGGTTGATGCAAACGTTCTTATTTTTGAGAGAATAAAAGAAGAATTGCGCGAAAAGAAATCAAATTTTGTAGCAGTTGAACAAGGCTTTTCTCAAGCTTTCAGAACAATTACAGATTCTAATATTACAACTCTGATAGTTGCATTCTTCTTATATGCTTTTGGTAATGGTTCAATAAAAGGTTTTGCAGTAACTCTTTCGATAGGTATTCTTTCTTCTATGTTTACTGCGATTTTGTTAACTAGATTAATGATTTCTTTGTGGCTAAAGAAGAACAAAACAAAAAAATTAAATTTGATATAGGGGAAAAATTCAAATAATGAATTTTATAAACAAAAAATCCTACATTCAAAATAACATTTCTCATTTCAAATTTAAAAGAAATTCACAGTTATACAAACTAGTAAAACCTTTGGTTTTATCTGCATCTCTAATAGTTTTTTCAACCAAAAATTCTTTCGCTTTTTTAAAAACTGAATCTCAAAGTGAAACCACTTTACCATCTGTTTTAAAAGCTGATAACGTTACTGGAGATGAAAACAACAATTCAATTATTGCAGAAGGAAATGTTGAAGTAAGTCGTGGAAGTAGCATAATTTATGCTGACAAGATGCTTTATAATCAAAATCAAAACAATATAAAAGCAATTGGCAATGTTAAAGTTAAAAATATTGAAGTTGGAAACCTAAAATCTAGTGAAGCAGAGGTTAAAGAAGACTTTTCAAATGGAGTATTTATTGATAATACTCTTGTTCTAAGTGATGGTTCTTACCTTTTATCACCAAAAATTGAAAGAAAAAGTCCAACAGTAACAAATATTAAAAAATCAATTTATTCTTTATGTCCAAATCCAGAAATAAATGAAAATAATGACTTGGCTGGCAAAAAAAGTGATTTACTTTCTATTAAGTCCAATGAATTCACTATAGATCGCGAAACACAGAATTTCAAAATAAAACATGGAGTTGTCAGACTATATGATGTACCATTTTTTTATACACCTTATCTAAAAGCACCTCTTCCTGCTAAAAAAAGGCAATCAGGATTTTTATATCCTTCTTATTCAAAGAACTCAAGACTTGGACTTGGTTTTAACGTGCCTTATTATTTCAATATTTCTCCTGACAAAGAACTTACAACTACTCCTACATATTATCCCTCAACTGGACAAATTTTAATTAATAATGAATTTTATCATCTAACAAGTTATGGTGAGTATAAAACAGATGTAGAAGTTGGAAATAATCGCGTTAATCCTTTGATAAATTCTTTTAATACTGCAAATAATACATCCAACACTTCAAATACTGATAACTTAAGTACTAATTCTGTTTTGAATAGCCGTAAAAGTAATAAAGAATATCGTTGGCATTTAAAAGGTAATGGTAAATTTGATTTTACAAATAATAGTGGATTGGATTTTATTTTAGACAATACTTCTGACGCCAGCTATTTGCGTGACTATCACTTTGACTATCGTGGATACTCTTTTTCAAAAGCAAATCTTGATTATATAAAGGGTAGAGAATATTACTCTATAAAAACGATAAGAATACAAGAATTTGAAAATATTGGGGTTGAGAAAACTAATCCAATTATTCCAATAATTGAGACTCATAATGAAACAAAACCTTTGTTTTATAAAGAAAAGTTCAGTCTTTCTTCGAACACTACCGTCATTACAAGAGACAGTGGACTTCAATATAGACGTGCCAGCGTAATTCCTGAAGTTGATTTTCCAGTAAATATAAAAGGAAATTTATTTAACCTGAATGCTAAAATTCAAACTGATTATTACTCTTTAGAAAATAACTTCAAATACTCAACACCATCTTATCAATATGCTTCAAATCAAACTAACTATAGACCTGAAATTTCTCTTAATTGGAAACTGCCATTAATAAAAAAGACCAAAGATAAGAGCTTTGTCATTGAGCCAATGGCAAATATTATCAGCAGCTCTTATAAAAAGAATTTTAATAATTTAGCAAGCGAAGATAGTAATAATTCTGATTTAACTATATCAAATATTTTTATCTCTGAAAGATTTTCTGGTTTTGACAGAAACGAGTCTGGAGAAAGAGTTAATTATGGATTTAAATCTTCATATTTTAATTCAGAAAATGAATATGGTTTAACTTTGGGACAAAGCTATAGAATGACAAATCGCGCCCAAGATGTAACAATCAGAGGTTTTAATGGTGACAGATCTAATCTCGTTGGATTGGCTTCTTTTAGATCTTCAAGCTTATTTTATATATCATATTTTTTCCAGCTTAATGATACATCTTACAAAAATGAAGTAAGCGAAATAACATCAAACCTTAATCTTGATAGAGTAAAGCTTACAAGTAACTATATTTCACTTCAAAAAACTTCTCAACGTCCAAACCCAGCAAAACAACTCAATTTATCTTCTGAGGTGAAAATAAACGAAAAATATTCAACAAAACTAATATTAGCTCGTGATATGATTACTGGAAGAAATATAAATCGCAGTATAAGTATAAACTACAACGGTTGTTGTACAATTTTTGGATTTATGGTTACAGAAAGTAATCCTAGTAACTTAACAAAAGCTCAAAAATCATTTAATTTAACTCTTTCCTTTAAAAACTTGTGATTATAAAAACATTACTATATTTTAGAAGATAATAAATTCTTTTTATCAAATTAAATGATCAAAATTATGACTAAAGAAACCACTGACAATTCTTTTGAAAAAGACATCCTGGCATCAAAAACTATCACTCTTGTTGATTTCTGGGCACCTTGGTGTGGACCTTGCCGTCAACTATCTCCAATGATTGAAGAATTAGCAAAAGATATGGAAGGTAAAATTGAAGTTTATAAATGTAATATTGATGAAAATCCCGAAGTTCCTTCTAAGTATTCTGTGCGTGGAATTCCAACTTTGATGATTTTTAAAGATGGGAAAATTTTAGATACAAAAGTTGGGTCACTTCCAAAAAGTTCTCTCTACGAATGGGTAAAAAACTCTCTATAAATATAAAAGATTTTGTAGAAAATTTTGAAGAGTTGTCCACAAAAAAAATTTTAGAAGAACTATACTTCCGCAAGAAAAAAATTCTTGATGAAACTTTACAAAAATTTTTTCTAATTACTTCAAACATTGCAAAAATTGGTATTGAACTAGAATTTTACCTTTTAAATTCAGATAACTCTAAAATTTACGATTTCAATATCATTGAAAACTTTATTTCTATATTAACAACTAAAATATCTAAAAAATCTCTTATATACAAAATTGAGAAAGAAAAAGGGGAAGGGCAAATAGAAATTAAGACTAAGTTCACAAATAATCTAATGGAACTTTGCTTGGAAATTGACTATATAAAGTCAGAAATTAAAGAATTGGCAAATAAAAATAATCTAAAGATCTCATTTGACGGACAACCTTTTGAAGATGACTGCGGAAGTGCAATGCAGTTTAATATTTCTCTTCATGATTTAAATGATAAAAATCTTTACTTGGAAAATGAAAAAATTTTAAAAAATTCAATAAACTCTCTTCTTCATTTTACTGATGCTATGATGATTATTCTTGCTCCTAATGAAAAAGATTATTTAAGATTTGACAAAAATTTGAACTATGAATTGTTTAAAAAAGGTAAGTATAGTGCACCAATTAACCTAAGTTATGGAGTGGATAACAGAACTTGTGCCATAAGAATACCTTTAAAAAAAACTGATCATCCCCTCGACTCCTTACTTTCTGAAAAAAGACTAGAATATAGAATTGCATCCGCAAGTTGTGATCCTTACTTATCTATTTCAGCTATTCTGATAGCAATTTTAAAAGGTCTTGAAAACAAAAATGATAATTTTGAAAAAATTTATGGAAATGCTTTTGAAGATAAATATAATCTAAAACCTTTTTTAAGTAGCTACAAACAGGCATCAGATTATTTTTTAAAAAATAATATTTTTAAACTATGAATATTTTTCAAAGTACTTTTAATGTAATTTCAAAAACTTTTTTAGCTGTTAAAGATCTTTTCAGAACAAGACAAGAAAAGCTAATCGATGCAATAAAAAAAGGAGATGAAAAAAGAGTAGAAAAATTTTTAAGAGAAGAAGATAGAGATTTTATAAAACATGGCTCTCATTCACACTCAATATTAGAAGTAGCGGCAAATTCAATAAAAAATCCAGAAATCGCAAAAATTATAATCAAAAAATGCCGTATTAATCTAAATAGTGAAGATGTTGGATTAAAATTTTTGAACAAAGCGATTATTTATAAAAATAATGAAGTAGCTAAGTTTTTATTTGAAGAACTTGGAATTTCAATTTCCGAAAACAAACATCAAACATTACTTTCTGCATCAATAAGTTTTGGAAACTCAGAAATAATTTCTTATATGATTAAGAAAAACTTAATAAGTTTTGATGCTTCTTCAAACGCAAATATGACTGCTGGCAATTATTTAGCCCTTTATAATGATGCTGAAAAATATTTACAAGAATCTAATCGTTTTCAATCCAAACAAGAAATTGAAGATTATATAAAACTTTCAAAATCAAAAGCTATAATTGCTTTTTCTTACTCAACTGATGGTTTTGGTTCTAATGACTTTATGACAGACAAAATTTTTAATCACGCCATAAAAAATCATGACTTCCCAGAAAAAGATAAAATCAGAAGAATTATGGATTTGACCTTTCATGGTAAAAATAATATAATTGACTTACAAAACGGAAACAGATTAAAAGTTCTTAGAGTGCCTTATATTGGACATGCAGCTTTTGCTTTGGTTGAATACGACAAAAATAAAACTCCTATAACATTAACTTATTGCGATGGCAATAGCAATATTGGCAATAGCAATATAATTGCTAGAACAAAAGACAATAAATACGGTTATGGTGCAATTACTTTTAAATTTGATGAAAAAAAAGTTAAAATTTTAGAAAAGCAAGGAGGGTGGGAAAAATTTGCAGCTCAAAAATTCCAAACTTCCGCTATTAATATGTATAAAAATAATGCGCACAATTTTTTTTCTGTTATTTCAAATTTTGTTTGCTGTGATGATAAGGAAAAGCCAATAATATTTGAAAAATCAATTCCAACAAAATCTCAAACTAGAGGTAATTGTTCAATAAAATCTCGCCACAATGTATTAAGAGAAATTTTAAGAAGAAGTGATGAAACAATGGTTTTTGAAATTGACGGTAAGCCAGGAGGAAAAGGTTATGAAGTTTACAAAGAGTACAAAAAACATCTAATTGAACCTCAAATAGAAAATCTTTTACAGTTAGCAAATAGTGATGAAAATAATCCTTATCATCAAGAAGCTTTACAATCTTTAAAAAAAGTTTTCTTAAAAGCAGTACAAAAAGGAAATAAAGATTTAACACAAAAAATTAAAGAAGTTTTTATTAGGGATAATGTTGATATCTCTCAAATAAAAGACGAAAGAGGTTTTAATTGCCTTTTTCAAGCTGCAACAAAATCTCAAATAGAAATTTTTAAAGATTTTATAAATTCTGGAATTCTGCCGAATACTTCTCAACAAGTTGATGGCAATAATATTTTACATTATTGTTGCAAATATAATAGTAAAAAAGAAATTATTGATATAATTTTAAGCGAACAATACTGCAATCCAAAAGTTACAAATTTTGATGGTAATACACCTCTACATCAAGCAATAATTTCTAAAAATGATCAAGAAAGTAAAGGTATAAAAACAGAAAATTTAGATCAAGTGATTGATTTATTAATTGAGAAAGGAGGTGCTTCAGATTCAAAGAATAAAAAAGGCTATTCACCAGAACAATTAGCTAAAAAATATGGTTATGAAAAAATTGCCACTAAAATTTCCGAAAAACTTGAACAATACAAATCTTCAAAAATACCGAAAAATGAGGTTTATTTACCAAAAAGTGTATTTCAAGATCAGAATAAAAACTTTGAAAGTAAAAACTCTACAGCAGTTGTAGTCTAAATTATCTACCAGTAATTTTATCTATAACGTTGATCGGAAGTAGAACATAATATTGACCAGAAGATGCCATGTAAGATGCTTTCATTTCAGATTCTTCGCCATAACCAAAAAATATATCTCCTCTAACAACACCTTTGATTGCTGAACCAGTATCTTGAGAAACCATTAATTTATTATAAGGTTGTTTATTTCCATCACGTGATTTAAGTGATGTTGCTACCCAGAAGGGAAATCCATAAGGCATAATATTACTATCAACTGCCAAAGATCTCTCAGGAGTTAGCGGTACATTTTGAGCACCAACAACAAACTCATTATTTGAAATTGTAAAAAAGACATAAGACTCATTCGCATTCATTACTTTATTCGCTTCATCTTGATTTTCTCTCATCCATTCTTTAATACTTTCAGATGAAATTTTACCCGGAGGAAGTAAATTATTATTTTCCATATAAGCTCCAATTGAACTATAGTTACGATTATTTTTACCAGCATAAGTAACTTTTATTGTCAAACCATCTTCAAGTACAACACGACCAGATCCTTGAACATGCAAGAAAAATAATTCAACTTTATCATCAACATACAGCAATTCCAATCCTTCCCCTTCCAAAGCTCCTTCTTCTATTTCTTTTCTTGTGTAGTAAGGATCACTAGTCAAGTTTTTTGGTTTAGCATAGATTGGATATTTATACTTTTCAGTTCTAACGCGACTGCCTCTTAAATTTGCTTCATAATACCCTGTAAAAACACCTTTACTTCCACTATTTTTACTAACCACTAAAAATGGTCTAAACCAGTTTTCAAAAAAATTCTGTGCTTGCTTTGAGCTCATGGTTTTTACAATTTCACCAATTTCACAAACGTCTCTAAAATCACCAGCAGTAATATCTCCAAGTTGTTTTCCTATTGTGCGGTTTTGCGCCATTATCGAAAACTTATTACAAGAATGCAAGAAAGACATCAAAGCTTTTTTGTGATCATCAAAACGCCAACCACTCAGAGAGTTAAAACTAACTTCTTCTAATTTCACTGTATTGCTTCCTATTGTAATTCTTGATGTAAAAAGGCATCCTTGAAGAAACAAGATACAACAAAGCAAGAGAGGAATAAGATTTTTTTTAAACATTTTTTAATTTCTGCCAAAAAGAAAATTGTTCTATAGCAAATTCATTACTTAATTCAGTTTCTAAATAACTAATTATAATCTATAGAGATTTTTAATTTAAGATATGCTTGTTGTTTTTAGATTTACCAATTAAAATTGG
>CAZENB010000032.1:0-17996 GCA_964513555.1 uncultured Rhizobium sp.
TTCACTCCTTGCAATGACGGTTTTTTTGTAAAATTACTAGATTGCAACTTCGCTTCACTCCTTGCAATGACGGACCTCACTAACTCGTTATCACGAGTCAGCATTTTTTCTTCTTTTGTTATCAAGTAAGCGATAGCGAAATAAAGATATTGCAACGTTGTGTTTTACTCCTCATAATTTAGAAAAAAATCTGATTAACAGAATTAAGAAAGTTCATTTAATTGTAATCATCTTTGAATTATGATAAATTTTCCAATCACCCTTCCCCAAATTGATCCTGTGGCAGTATCTTTGGGTTTTATAGAAATTCGATGGTACTCTCTTGCATATATTGTGGGCATTTTATTTACCATGTTTTGGCTTAAAATAAATAATCAAAAAAATAAAATAATGAATGAAAAAGCTTATGATGATTGGCTTTTTTGGGCAGTTTTGTCAATTATGCTTGGTGGTAGAATTGGCTATGTTTTGTTCTATAATTTTTCTTTTTTTGTTAAAAATCCTTTAGAAATTTTTGCTTTTTGGCACGGTGGAATGTCTTTCCATGGCGGACTTTTGGGATCAATTTTTGGGATGTATATTTTTGCCAAGAAATATAAAATAAACTATTTACAATTAACTGATACTTTATCGGTTGCTGCTCCAGTTGGACTATTTTTTGGTCGTATAGCAAATTTCATAAATCTTGAACTTTATGGCAGAGTTACAAATTCAGAATTTGGAGTAATTTTTCCAAATGCTGGTAACTTACCAAGACATCCAAGTCAAATTTACGAAGCTTGTTTAGAGGGAATTTTTCTTTTTATTTTATTATTCTCTTTAAATAAAGTTACTAAAATTAAAGAAAGAATTGGTTCTTTGAGTGGAATTTTCCTGATTTTTTATGGAAGTTTTAGAATTTTAATTGAGAATTTTCGTGAACCAGACGAACAAATTGGTTTTTTATTTTATAATATAACAATGGGACAAATTTTGTCACTACCCTTAGTTTTACTTGGTATTTTTCTGATTTTGAAAAGTTTCTACTTTAGTAAAAAAATATGGTAACTATTACTGTCAGCTTGAGAAGCGAAGGATTTCAAGAGGCAAACTCCAAATAGATCTAATAAGATCCTTGGCTTCGCTCATTATGAAACTTGTTGTTATGTTATAATTACCAAAAATATAATCTTGTTGGTCACTACGATCTTTTTATTTAAAAAATTTTATAGTTTCACTTCGTATAAAGTTATAATTTTTTCTGAACAAGGTTATTTTCTTAAAATAACACTTACAAAAAAATAATTAAAAAAACCTTGCCAAAAAACAAATCCTCTGCAGTGCTAGTTTTAAATCTCAATATATAGCACAAAACCTTTAATTTAAAGACTTTGCAATATTAGACTATTGGTTTTTTTGATCTCATTCACTGTCAAGACAATTATTTACAAAAATTAAAAATAATCTTCTTTACAATCGTGAAATTCTCTAAAAAAATATGGAGCATAATTTATAAATTTAAAAAAAATCTGTCCAAAAATACTAGAAATCTTCTTAAAAGATTTTTTCTCTAGTCAGACGAAAAAGATATAATTCAAAAGAATGTCAGTTATTCAAATTAATCCTAAAGAAGCTTTTGAGCTTTTAAAAAATAATCAAAATTCTGTTCTGGTTGACGTTAGAACTTTCGAAGAATTAAGCTTTGTAGGTCTTGCTGACTCGGAAGTTTTTGATGATAGAATGTTTTCTCTTCCTTGGCAAATTTTCCCATCAATGCAAGAAAATCCTGAATTTTCAGAAAAATTAGAAGATTCTTTAAAAGACTTTTTTGGCAATGCCATTGAAGAAATCAAAATTGTTTTTATGTGTCGTAGCGGAGCAAGATCAATGGCAGCAGCAAACTACGCACTAAATTTAGGTTACAAAAATTGCTATAACCTATCTGGTGGATTTGAAGGTGATTTAGATCATTTTTATCATAGAGGAAATGTAAACGGTTGGAAAGCTGCAAACCTACCATGGAGACAAAGATAAGTGATTCTTGAAAAAAAGGCTTTAAGCCCTCAAATACAAGATCAAAAAACTCTATTTTTAGGCTCTCTTTTTGACGAGTGTAAGAAAGAATTTGGCCACGAAGTTTTCACAAAATGGCTTTCAAACCTTGAAATTGCTTCTTACTCGGAAAGTGAAGTAATACTTTCTGCTCAATCTAAATTTGTAAGAGATTGGGTTATAAGAGAATTTCTTGAAGTAAAAGGATCAAATCTTTTAACATTGGCAAAAAAATGCCAATCTCAAATAAAAAAGTTATCAATTGTTTTCTCTCCAAAAGCAGAAGAAACAACTATTGAAAACATCTCACTTAAAGTAAATTCTTCAGAAAATAAAATTATAAATCTTTCAAAGCATGATAATGTTTTTGCTTTTGGAACAGAATTAAATCCGCGTTATACTTTTAAAAACTTTGTTAGCTCAAAATATAACAAACTAGCACTTTCAATGGCAAAAATTGCTGCAAAAATTGAAGGACAAATCAATTTGTTTGAAGAAGCAATTCCTCTTTTTATTCATGGTGGCGTTGGTATGGGAAAAACTCATCTAGCACAAGCGATTGCATGGGAAATTCAAGAAAAAGACAAATCAAAAAAAGTGGTTTACCTATCTGCCGAAAAATTCATGTATTACTTTGTGCAATCTGTTAGAAATAATGATGTTATGGATTTTAAACAAAAGATGCGTTCAATTGATGTTTTAATTGTTGATGATGTTCAATTTATTGCTGGAAAAGAAAGTACTCAACAAGAATTCATGAATAGTTTTAATCATCTGGTTGAAGAAAATAAACAAGTTGTTTTGGTTTGTGACCGTTGCCCTAGCGATTTAGAAAATATTGACGAAAAGTTAAAATCAAGAATTACTGGTGGCATGATAGTAAACTTTAAAAATGCTGACTATGAAGATCGCTTCAATATTTTAAAATCAAAATGCCAAATTTTAGAACAAGAAATTGATGACCAAATTATAAGTTTTCTAGCTGAGAAAGTAACTGGCAGCATTCGTGATTTAGAAGGAGCTTTAAAAAAGCTTATTGCTTCTAAAGTTTTAGCTGGAGAAGAAATTAACTTAGAGAGTGCTAAAAATATTTCTCTTTCATACTTAAAAGCCTCTGACAATCTTGCAATAACTGTACAAAAAATTCAGAAAGTTGTTAGTGAATTTTATAATATAAAACTTTCCGATTTGAAATCTACAAACAGAAGCAAACCAGTTGCAAAGTCAAGACAAATTGCCATGTATTTGTCCAAAAATCTAACTACCCTAAATTTGGCAAAAATTGGTAATGACTTTGGCAATAAGAATCATGCAACTGTTATTCATGCTGTCAAAACTGTAGAAAAAATGATGAATGATGATTACAAAATTTTACAAGAAGTAAAACTTTTAGAAGAAAAGATAAGACAATAGTATTTTTAACACTTCCAATATATAGAAAAGTATTTCAAAAAATTTACTAAAGAAAATTCTACATATTTTTCAAACCAACTCTAAAATAAGCATATCCAGTTACAACAGTCAAACCCGCAGCTAAACAAAACAACATTTTTGAAAGATAAACAACTAAGTACCAAAGTAAAAATTTTAGATCCATTTCAATCCAGTTACCAATTAGATAATAAAAAGTGTAATCAAAGCCTTCTTCACCAAGCAACAAGCCAGTTATTGAAACCATTTGCACCATTGTTTTATATTTTGCTAATTTACTAACAGGAACACTCACCTTTATTTCGGCCAAAAATTCGCGCAATCCAGAAACCAAAACTTCACGACAAATAATTATCATTCCAGGAATTAATATCCATAAATTACGGTCACTAAAATTTATCAACATTACAATTGCAACAATGACCAATAATTTGTCAGCGATTGGATCAAGACATTTACCAAAGTTTGATTGAACCTTAAGAGTTCTAGCAAAATAACCATCAAAATAATCAGTAATAGCAGCAGTTGCGAATAAAATAGCCGCAACAACATGTGAAATCATTCCTTGAATGTAAAAAGACATTACTAAGACCGGTATGATTGCAATACGAAAAGTCGTAAGAAAGTTTGGAATATTTTTCATTTTTATTTTTGTAAGTTTTGAAAAATAAGAATGAAGCAGTAATTACTTAAAAAGTAAAGCTTAGAATTATTTTTAATCTTATTGTTTCAAAAAATATGAGTTAAAAGCTTTTATTTTTTTTCTTTGTTTTAGGAAAAAGATATTTTTTACTTATAATTTATCTATTCACTTCTTTTCGTAAGAATATCTATCTTCATTTTTGCTTCTTCAAGTTTTTTAGAACAATGTTCTCTTAAAGCATTTCCTTCTTCATAAAGATCAACCATAACATTTAGATCAACTTTTTGAGAAGATAAAGTTTCTACAACTTCTTCGAGTCTTGCTAGAGCGGTCTCAAAGTCCATTTTTGTAATTTTTTCATTAAAGTTTTTATTTTTTGTCATAATTTTTAACCTTTCATAAAATCAAAAAGTGGAGCTTCACCACCTTCTTTATCAGATAAACGAATTGGATATTTGTCTGTAAAACAAGCATCACAATATTGAGGATTCACCTCATTTCTTTTACTTCCTTCAATTGCTTTATATAAACCATCAATTGAAATATAAGCAAGCTTATCAACACCTATTATTTTAGCAATTTCGTCAATTGTATTATTTGCAGCAATTAAATCTTTTTTATCGGGTGTATCAACTCCATAAAAACAAGGCGCAATTGTTGGAGGACAAGCAATTAACATATACACTTCTTTTGCACCTGCATCACGCATCATTTGAACGATTTTTTTTGAAGTTGTTCCGCGCACAAGACTATCATCAACTAAGATAACTCTTTTACCTTTAACTATCTCAATATTTGCATTATGTTTTAACTTAACACCAAAGTGACGTATTTTGTCTGTAGGTTCAATAAAAGTTCTGCCAACATAGTGGTTGCGAATAATTCCAAGCTCGAATGGAATTTTTGATTGAGATGCATAACCAATTGCTGCTGGAACACCAGAATCCGGAACTGGAACTACAATATCAGCATCTATCTTAATTTCTTTTGCAAGTTCAATACCAATGTTTTTACGCATTGAATAAACATTCTTTCCTTCAATTACACTATCCGGACGAGCAAAATAGATATATTCAAAAATACATAATTTTGATGATTTTTGTTCAAATGGTTGCAAAGATTTAATACCATTACTGTCAATAATCACCATTTCACCATGCGCAACATCACGTTCAAACTTTGCTCCTATTATGTCAAAAGCGCAAGTTTCTGAAGCTACCACTACTGAGTCACCAAGTTTTGCAATTGACAATGGTCTTACTCCGTTTGGATCACGAATTGCAATTATTCCATCTTTGTGTATTATAACTAACGAAAAAGCTCCTTCAATTTGTGATACAGCATCAATAATTTTTTCTTCTAAAGACGATTTTTGACTTAAAGCAATCAAATGAATAATGACTTCAGTATCCATTGTAGACTGAAATATTGCACCTCTTTGAATTAAGCGATTTCTTAAAATATTAGCATTAGTCAAATTACCATTATGAGCAACTGCTAAAAATCCAAAGTTTAATTGCGCATAAATTGGTTGATAATTTCTTGCAGATTTTTTACCCGCAGTTGAATATCTTACATGACCAATAGCAGAATTTCCTTCCAATTTTTTTACTATATCTGCTGAATTAAAGTTATCAGAAACTAAACCATCAGCAAAATGAGCTGAGAAGTAGTCACCTGACATTGTAACAATTCCAGCAGCCTCTTGCCCTCTATGCTGCAGAGCGTGTAAACCGAGTGCTGAATTTACTGCGGCATCAACACTATTATGAATTGCAAAGATTCCACATTCTTCATTTAATTTATCAAATATTGTATCAAGAGACATTTGCGTTTTTTAGTTGTTAAGAATTAGTTTAGAGTTTTGAAAAATAGTTTTATGATTAATCTATTGTATCGTAATTAGTACGAGACATTAAGTACTTATAAACAATTAGATTTTCTAAAATACGTTGAACATAGTTTCTCGTTTCAGAATATGTTATTAACTCAATCCAATCAACAATTTTATCTAAGTCTTTTTCTTTACGAGGATCATAAAACTCATTAATCCATCTTTGTGTACTATTTGGTCCAGCATTATAAGATGCTATTGCTAACATTTCGGAACCGTCAAATCGATCAATTAAAGTTTTCATGTAATGCGAACCTAACTTAACATTATAGTTTATATCAGTTGCAAGTTTTTCTTTATCATATGCTATGCCAACATCTTTAGCAACTAACTTTGCTGTTGCTGGCATTAGTTGCATAAAACCAATTGCACCAACGTGACTTAAAGCGGTAGGAGCAAATCCGCTTTCTTGCTTAATAATTGCATGCACTAAAGGTGAATATTCATCATCTGGAACTTCTTTTACAATTTGAAATTTATCCATAACAAAGAATACATTCTTTCTTGCTGCCACTCTAGAAATTTTTGCATCAAGTTGTTGATCTTTGAATTCATTAACAATTCTCATAATTGCTGCAACCTGACCTTCGGTTTGAGCACTATTAACTAAGTATTCGAATATTTTAGTCGAATTTTTCTTATCACCAGCAAGAGCAAGCAAATAAGCAACTCTTGCGGCTTTTGACTGTGATATAACTTTCATATCACCATAAGTAACTTCAGGATCTTTAGGTAAAACAATATCTTCACGAGCGTTAATACTATCTAGAGCTCGATGTTTATTTAAAGCTAACTGACCGTAGAAAAAGATTGGATATCTTGTTGCTTCTTTATACCATTTTATTGCATTTTCTCTATCATTCATTGCCTGGTAAGACATTGCAATCCAATAAGCAGCTCTTGAAAGAGTTACTGGTTGTTTAACATTTTTGTATAAGTACTCAAAATGCTTTAAAGCATCTTTTGGTTCATATAAAAATCTAAGGGCAACCCAACCAGAAAACCATTCAGCTTCCCAAAAATCAGAAGATGTTACAGGTAAAGAATGCTTTGCTGCAAGAAGATAAGCTAGCTTATATTCTTTTCTTTTTAACATTTCTCTTGCGTACAAATGCCGTAAACTCCACCATCTATCTGGATATTCAATATTTTTTGGTAAATCCACCATTAGGTCGATCAATTGATCCAAATCACCTTTACTTTTATACCACAATGCTTTGCGATACATAAGCCCTTCATTAGACCTTAACTTTCTTGGAACAGAAAAAATTGTTTGATCTAAGTAACGTGGGTAGTTTTGCAAATCAATTATAGCATCAAATAATTTTTTATTATCACTATTCACAAACCTCATTATTTTTTTCGCCTCCTCAATTTCTCCATCCCAAAGTAATCTCTCAACACGCTTTACATGATCATTTTCGGTAATCTGATTTTGATATCTTTCTAAGAATTTTATCTCTTCATCATCACTAAAATTTTCTTTTTTCCATATTTCTGATATAAGATCTTGAACCTCTTTTTGCATTAAATTTCTTTGGGGATCAGAAAGCTTTAATCTTTTTAGAAAATCGAGTTTTGACTGTAAAACATAAATTTTAGAGGTTGTAGTAATTGCCGGATTTGAACTAAAATAGTGTTCGCTCGCTTTGTAGCTAACGCCATTATTTATTGCTATTTTTTCAGCATTTCTTCTCATTTCGTTCATATTAGGATAAAATTGATTATCGTTAATAAAACGAGATATGTCACTAAAAGCAGTATTTTTTAAAGCATCTGAACTACTATATTTGTTCCATAAAATTATATCATAAGCAACACTAAAAACTCTTGGCTTAGAATTTTCAGAAACATTCTCCGTTGATTTAGAAGCATAGTTTAAAGCCTCATCATAATTCCCTTTTTTAATTGCTTCTTCTATTTTTTTTAGATCTTGAAATTCTTCATCAGTGATTTTTTCCCATAACTTGTGAGTTATAGGTTTTAAGTCTTTAGCAAATATAAACTGAGAAAAGGAAATAAGAAAAATAAATAAAAAAGATGAAATAAGTCTTGTTAAAACTTTTTTTACAGTCTTTGAAATGAACACTTTCAATACAAAATTAATTTTTTTGGAAATTCTTGAATAACGTTTTAATAAAAAAATATCTTATGTTTTTTTAAAAAATAGAATAAATTGAGTTTTTTATTTTAAACATAAAAAATTTTTTAGTTCAAAATAAAAAGTAATATACTAATCGTTTTTAGCAAAGAATTAGTTAATTACTTATTTAATAATTACCATAATCTAGACATAATTTTCTTTTCATTTTCAATTGTGAAATGTAAATATAAGTTTTATTTTTCAACAAAAACAACACAACTTTCTAAAAAAATGTCTTTTTTAACAAATTTAAAAATTAAAGTGTCTTCAGTTAAAGTGGGCCAAGACGAATTTGGTAACCAATATTTCCAAAATAAAAAAAATAAAAAAAGATTTGTAATCTATAATGGAATCGCTGAACCTTCAAAAATTCCAGCAAATTGGCATGGCTGGATGCATTATACAACTAATGAGGCTCCAATGAATACGAATAGACAGGCTTGGCAAAAATCTCATTTTCCTAACTTAACTGGAACTTTAAACGCTTACGCACCTAAAGGTCATTTAAATAATGATGGAGTAAGAACGAAAGTAAGTTCTGATTACGAAGCATGGAATCCTGAAAATTAAACAAATAGGAATAAAAACATTATGAACAAAAATAATAATTATTTTGAAATTGTTGTTGGAACTTTTGTTCTTCTTTGTGCTGTATTCTTTTTATTTGGATCGATAAAAAATTCAAAATCAAATAGCTCGGGAAAATATAGCTTAATTGCAAAATTTGATAATATTGAAGGAATTTCTTCCGGAAGTGATATCAAGATTGCTGGCGTAAAAATTGGAACTGTATCTGAGCAGTTTTTAGATCCAAAAACATACCGTGCTTCATTGAAATTGCTAATAAATTCTGATGTAAAAATTCCAACAGATTCTTCAACAAAAATATCTTCTGAAGGACTTTTGGGATCAAAGTTTTTATCAATTGAAATTGGTTCTGATGAAGAAAATTTAAAAGAAGGTGACGAGATTGTTTTCACTCAGTCTTCTGTTAACTTTGAAGAACTGTTAGGAAAATTTATTTTCAGTAATTCTGAATCAAAGAAAGAAAACGATAACAAAGAAAATTAATTTCATTAATGCAAAGCTCTTACAAAATAAAATTTTTAGCTTTTTTAGCTATCATAGTTTTTAGTTTACCTTGTTATTCACAAGAAGCATATAACTCTGAAGAAGCATCTTTTGACTCAAGTTTTTCCGAAGAATCTTCCACATTGTCTCTTGATAAAGTTAATCAATCAAACTTTCACTCAACAGCAGTAATTCAAGCTCTCAATAAAATTACAGCTAAAACGTCTGTTTTAGAAATTAAAGTTAATGAAGAAACTAAATTTGGTAAATTAACAATAATTGCTCGTAAATGTTGGAAGGCAAGTCCCGACCAAAAACCAGACAATAAAATTCTACTAGAAGTTTACGAAAATTCTTCAGAATCTGAAAATGCAAAAAAACAAGGAAGAATTTTTTACGGCTGGATGATTTCATCAAGTCCATCAATTTCTGATCTTGAACACCCAATATACGATATCACTGCAATTAACTGTAAAAGATAATGTCTAATCAAATAAAAATATCTCCCTCGATTTTATCTGCTGATTTTTCAAAACTTGGAGAAGAATTAAAAAATATAACAAATTCTGGAGCAGACTATATTCATATCGATGTTATGGACGGATCTTTTGTTCCCAATATAACAATTGGAAACTGCGTTGTAAATTCACTGCGTCCCTGCTCTAATTTACCATTCGACGTCCATTTAATGATTAATAATCCAGATAATCATATTAAGGCTTTTGCTGAATCTGGATCTGATATAATTACAATTCATTCAGAAGCTTCTATTCATCTAGATAGAAGTATAGCATTAATAAAATCTTTTAATAAAAAAGCTGGAGTTTCAATTGTGCCCTCAACCAGTGAAACTGCTCTTGATTATGTTTTAGAAAACCTCGATTTGGTTTTGGTTATGACTGTTAACCCTGGTTTTGGTGGTCAAAAGTTTATAGACTCACAACTAAAAAAAATTGAAAACATTCGCAAAAGAATCGACAAAATTGGTAAAAAAATTGATTTGGAAGTTGATGGTGGAATAAATCCAGAAACAGCAAAACAAGCAATTAATGCTGGAGCTGACGTTTTAGTCGCTGGTTCTTATATTTTTAATTCTCCAAATTATTCGGAAGCAATTTTAAAACTTAGAAAATGAAATACGTAATTTACGGACTTGGAATTTCTGGACTTTCAGCAGTAAGATTTTTTGCAGAACTTGGACAAGAGGTTATTGCAACTGATGATAACTTATTGTCTATAGAAAAAAGCAAAGCTTCTTTTGAAAAAGAAAATTCTAACACAAAGAACGTATCTTTCATATCACCAAATTCAATATCTTACGACAAAGAAACTACAATCATATTTTCTCCAGGAATACCACTTTATTTTCCAAAACCTCATAAAATTTTGGAAATTGTTAAATCTTCTCAAGCAAAACTGGTTTGCGATATTGAAGTTTTTTATAACCTTAAAAAAGATAAGAGTTTTCTAGGAATAACAGGAACAAACGGCAAATCAACAACAACAGCGTTAACTGGATTTATTTTGAAAAAATTAAATTTAAATACTGAAGTTGGTGGAAATATAGGTGTACCTTGTTTTGAATTAATAAAACATAAAGAAGCAGAAGCATACGTTCTTGAAATGTCATCTTATCAACTTGATTTAATTGATAACATTAATTTTGACTGTGCCGCGCTTCTAAATATAACACCAGATCATATTGATCGTCATGGTTCTTTAAAAGGTTACATCCAAACAAAGAAACGCATTTTTAAAAATCAAACTAAAGATGATTATGCAATAATTAATATTGATAACGAAAACTCAAAATCTGTATTTGAAGAATTAAAAAATGATATTTCTTTTAAATCGACTTTAGTCTCTATATCCACAAAAGATATAAAACAAAATGGAGTTTCAGTTATAAATGGCGTATTAATTAATGGATTATCTGAAAATAATTCAAAATTTGAACTAGGAGAAATTTTTCTAAAAGGTGAGCATAATGCAGAAAATATAGCATTTGCTTTTGCCATTACCTATTGTTATCTGAAAAAAAATAACTTGTTAGATAAAGTAAAAGAAGAACAAATAATTTCAGAAATTCAAAGTTTTAAAGGTTTAAAACATCGTCTTCAATTTTTAGGATCTATTGAAGGAGTAAATTTTATAAATGACAGCAAGGCAACGAATGCTGAGTCGACAGAAAATGCTTTAAAAGCATATGACAATATTTTTTGGATCTTGGGTGGAATAGCAAAAGAAGGTGGAATAATAAATCTAACTACTTACTTCAATAAAATTGTAAAAGCTTACTTAATTGGATCAGCGAGCGAAGAGTTTGCTAAAGTTTTAGAAGAAAATAAAGTTAACTTTGAAAAGTGTGATAATTTAGAAAATGCTATTAATAAATCATTTTCTGATGCTAAAAAGAATAGCTTAAAAGAAAAAAATATTATACTTTCACCTGCCTGCGCTTCTTTTGATCAATGGAAAAACTTTGAAGAAAGAGGCGATTTTTTCTGTAAAACTTTTGATGAATTACATTCTTAAAAAATTCAAAAATAATTACAAAAAAGTTTTATTAAACTTAACCGTTGTTGTTGCCTTCTTTCTGATTTCAGGAATCGTTTTTTACTCAACAAAATCATCTTCGCAAGCTCTTCCTGATTGTTCTACCTTGGCAAATGGAGTGACAGCCGATCCTGGTAATAATTGTCTTTACTTCAATTTACCAATATGCACATCTACCCAAACAGCAAAGGCAACAATAATAAACCCGCAACATCGTACAAACTGTGCCGACTTGATTGACTTACCTTTGTGTGGGGATATTGATAATACTTCTAACATTCTTCCGAATAAAAATTGTGTTTCAGAATGTAGCTCTATACCAGATGATGTAACAAAGATAAGAGGAATTGACTATGCAGTTCACAATAAACACTGTATAAGATTTTGTGATAATATTGAAAATAATGTATCTTCATCTTTATCAAATAGTGCAAAATGTGTTACAAGAAATTGCCATCAGAATTCTTATTTAAGTTCTGGTGCTTTAGTTGTTGGAAGTAATAATGGCTATGTTAAAGATGCAAATGGAAACCCAAACTGCAACTTACTACCTTGCAATAAATTAACAGTTGATGAGTTAAGTGATACAAAATTTGCTGATGAAACAAAAAAATACTGCGAAGGGGATAATGTTAAATGTTATGAATTTAGTCAATCAAAGATAGTTTATGCTATCTCAAGAAATTCAAATACAATGTGTAGATTGCATTATTGTCCCCCTCCAAATCAAGGTTCAGGTTGTCTAAATGAGGTATCAACTATCAATGCTTTAGGAGATTCTTTTAAATCAACCTATGCAAGATATATTGTTGGAATTGACCCATCGAAAGAAAATATAGATCAGGCATTATCTACTATATGCCTTCCTTATACTTGCAAACCTTTTGTTTTAAGACAATATATTTGTAATCCGATTGACTCTGACAATCCTACAATTCTTAATAGCCAATGTGATAGCAACTCAACTTGTATAGATGGTTATTGTACAAAAGCCATAGATTGCAATTTAAGCTCAAATTCAACAGAACCAGAATGCATTACAACAACTTCTTCTTCCGAGGAAGAAAGCGAGTCTGATTCTTATAATTCTTGGTTTTATCGTCCAAAACCATCTTCAAAATCAACTTTTAGTAATGGATTACTATATACAATGGACGATAATCTTTGCTATAGCAATAACCAGTTAAAATCAACATCTGAACACAACTGGGGTAGAGAAATTAAAATTAAACTATTCTTAGGTTTAACAGTAAATTTAGGATATTTTCACTCAGACCATATACCAGATGAAACAAGATCTCCTGGCTTATGTGAACTTAAGAAAAATTTTGGTTTTAGAGGATATGGATATACTTCTTTATGTGGTAATCAAGGAAATTTATTTAAAAAAGTTAGCGATGAAACAGCTTATCATAAAGGAACTATATCAACCCAGTTTACTGAGACTGATTCTGTAAGTAAATTAAAAGTATGTCTAAGATTTCAAAACGCTTTACGATATTCTTCAAATTTTACAGGTTTAAATACGGTTGAAAATGCGGCAGGTTATAATACTGAAACATGTGGAAGAAGACAATGCGCTATTGTTTGTAATTTTGGAATATGCCTATATCAAACATGTGGATATGATATATGCCAAGAATTAACAGTTAGAGGATCTAATGCACAAAATTGCATGTTTAATGAAGATCTTTTTAGTCGTGATACAAATCTATTTGATTCTTTTGAAGCAATTGGAGAGGGTAGTTGTTCAAAAATTATCGACGGATTTTTAAGAGTAAGAGCGGTACAATATGGAAATAGAATATGCACTTTTCTTGATTCCAAAGGTCAACCAGCTTATAATAAAATGTTTTTTGATGGATCGGAAAAACTTTCCGATGGAACTTGTTATTCCGGCTCAAGAAATGAAATGGGTAATTGTGTAGGATCAAAAAACTCAAACGATTCTAAATCAAGCGCCGAAAAATGGAGAACGATTTTAAAAATACCATATATTCAAAATAATCGTCCGAATATTACAGATCCAAATTTACGTGGCTATATTAATAAAGAAGGAAAATTGATAAAAGAACAAGAGTGCATGAAGGTTCCCCTAAGAATTTCTCCTCCAAGGCTTTACAATGTTGGTACCTTTGATAATTCTAAAAAACTTTTCTCACCACCACTTTACATTTTAAATGCCAATACCCAAAGAGGTGGAATAACTTCACCACCAACAGATACTCAAATTCTTGGAATAACTGACTTTAACTATCCAGAACTTGTTTTAAAATATGGTAACACCACAAAAACTTTAAGTCTTGGGATTGGAAAAACTGGATATGAAACTGAAACAAATATGATAGATCCAGCCTCTAAAGCAACTGTAACTACCGATTTCCGAGGCAATTCCTTATCGACTAATGTTTTTGTAAGAAAAGAATATGACTCAAATAATTCAGTTCCAACTTTTTGCTTATATCAAACAATTACCAATTCACAAGGATTAACAAACGATATTTTAATTGGTTGTGTAAGAAGAAACTTCCCTGAAATCAATAACTCCTCATCTTTAGTTACTGCTACAAACACAAGAAAAGTTTTAGTATCAAATGTTGCTTCTAATACATATGACAACGCTTCAATTTCTGTTCAATATCAAGGTAAAAATACAGAAGTTTCAGATTCTTTTACTCTTAATAATCCTTCTCAGAGCAACCCTAATTGCCAAACTACTGTAGAAAGATATAAAATTTGTGCTCAAAGAGAAGAGTGTAATCAGCTAAATAATGAGTGTATTTTAAACGAAATTGCTATTCAAAATTCTTCTACTGGTTCTGATATATCGTCCTTTTTATCAACTCGAAATAATTGTTTCAATATTTTGCAGCCAAAATGCTTTCTGAAAAAAGGAATGAAAAAAGATGCAAGTGGAAACTATACACAGTCTATTTCAAACACATATGGTTGGTTTGATGAAATTTGTATATCATCAGGATTTGAAACTAAACTTAAAAAAGTTGTAGCTTATAAAACAACAGAAGGATCTAACTTAATTGACTCAGTAAAAGGAAAATGTATTATAGATACATCTAAAAGCAGAGCTGGTGTTGATTGTAGCGCTGGAGGGAAAGCCCCAGACTGCGTTTGTTTAGAAGCTGTTGATGGAATCACAATATCAACTAACCAAGTTGTTAGGTTAGCTACTCCTAGAGAAGCTGGACTTTGCGTTGACTTACCATTACCTCAAAGTTGTGCTGCCATTACTTATTCTGATGCAACAGCAAGAACAAACGCAACTAACTATGGACACGCAGAATTTCCTTTATCAATTTTTGGAATGAATAACGTTGAAGGACAATGTAATGGAAATTGGAAAAAAGCAGTTGTTACAGGAGTTGAATCTTCTCCTAAAATGAGTTGTGTTAGAAATCCTAATAATACTGCTTCATGGAGCAATATAGTTACCAATTCTTGTGTAAGATATACTTGTCCTCAAATATATACTAATGACCCTACGGTTAATAGTTCACAATCTGTAGCAATTGTTTATTCAAACTCTTACTCAGCAGCAGATGGTACAAATGAAACTGATAAAGGTAGTAGTAATGGATATGCTTTGTGGCCATCTACTACATCAAACGACTCTTCTCAAACTATATCTGCCACAGGTTGTATAACTGGTTTTAGAATTAATGGCGCATCTCTTCCAACAAGACAATGTAACTCTATTGGTCAATGGCAAACCGTTACTAATTCTTGCGTAAGAAAAACTTGTGCGGCAACGAACTTTATAAACTCATCTGCAATTGGTTCAGATGCCTGGAATTCTTCATGGTCAACAAGTTCTTATAATCCAAATAGATATAGCGTTGGCTCTCAATCTTGGTATAATGTTTGGCAAGCTTGGGGGGAATCAGGTGGAGCAAGTTTTGCAATAACTAATGCATCAAGAAATGCAACTACAATTCAATATGAATCTATAGCAACAGGTGTTTGCAATACTGAACTTGGCTACTATTCTGGAGGCGTTGCACCTACAAGATCTTGTGATTCTAATGGTAATTGGGGACCAGTTCAAAATCCTTGCGTAACATCTTGTAACGCAATCACATCTTCAACAACTCCGGCGCCAACAATAAATGATGGCTTTGCTTATTGGAATCAAGCACAGGTTGCAATTAACAGTACTGAAATTGAAGTTACGGCAACTTCCTGCAGAAGTGGCTATCAAAGATATCCTTACTCTCCTCCAAAAAACTCTCGTGGAGAAAACATAAATGTGGATGCTAATGGTTTTTACCTTGAAGGTAATTCGCAAGATCCAAAAAGACTTTGCAAATCTTCAATTGCGAATGGAATAACAAGTGCTGCTCATTGGGAAGCAGCTTATCCATCGTGCGTAAATAAATGTCCAGGAGCAACAATAGACTCAAGAATTGGAGTTGGTAGAACTCAACATAAGTTAAGCAATGGTAGTACAATAACCCTAAATTGGAATGATGCAAACCCTGGAGAAACTCAAGTACTTGCATCTCCAATTTCTTTAACTGATCATAATGCAAGTAATTATGATTCTAATAGAAATAATGGTTTTTATATAGTTTCACGAACTTGCGGATCAAATCTAAGATGGGAAACATACACTGTGAATGGAACAAAAGAAACTGTAAAACCATTGTGTTCTGGAAAAAGTGGATCTTTAAATAATACAAACGCAACCTTCTCTTCTACGAGTGATACAATAAATGAAGGTGAAACAATAACTGGTTCTTGTAATGCAAGCTATGGAACTAGAACAACAAATCCTGTCTATAAATGTCAACAAAAAGATAATAATCGTTATATTGATCAATTTTACTATGCTCAAAGCGGCGGTGGAACTTGCATAAGAGTTTGTTCAATTCCTTCAGTAGGGACAAATACTATACCACAATTTGGATCGAATGGTTCTTATTATGCTGGGGGAGAAAGCGGTAATAAATATGTTGGAGATACTATCACTTTATCTTGTATTTCAGATTATGGCAAGGCAATTGATAATGACTCAGGAACCAGTGACGATTCATGTGGAAGAATTGCAATCGACAGAACTAATATTTCTCCAACTGCAGCATGTGGTTTAGATGGAAACTGGTCAATTGTAAATAATGGAAAAGATTGCTCAGCTTGTAGAACTTGTAGCAATTCCTCCGGTATATATGGCAGTATCTCTACAAATTATTCAGCAACAAATAGTTGCAATATCAATAGTTGGACATTACAAGAATTATGGCCTTATTGCGATAATTTAGATTTTGTTGCTACTCATAATTCTACTATTGTATTTGGCGTCACAAGACAAAGAAACTGTAAAAAGGCAGGCGTTTGTACAAATAAAGAAAGAAATGTATGTCTGGCTTTTACTACGAAATGTATAGATGGATTATTTTTGTTAACTGGAGATGGATATAATGCTGGAATAGGTGATGAAGATAAAGATTGTGGAACTTCAATTAAAACCTGTCGTAGTTATTCTGTGGCAGATAACTGTTAAAAAATTAAACTTATGAATAATATAATCTCAATTATAATGGGAAGCAAATCAGATTTCCCGACTATGGAACATGCTTGCAAAATTCTAGATGAGTTTGAAGTAAATTATGAAACTAAAATTGTTTCAGCTCATAGAACGCCAAAAAGACTTTATGATTTTTGTGAAACAGCAAAAGAAAGAGGAATTAAGATAATTATTGCTGGTGCTGGAGGAGCCGCTCATTTACCAGGAATGGTTGCAGCAATGACTGATTTACCCGTTTTAGGAGTTCCAGTTGAAAGTAGAACTCTGAAAGGACTAGACTCACTTTTATCAATTGCACAAATGCCAGCTGGAATTCCAGTTGGAACATTAGCAATTGGTGACGCTGGAGCAAAAAATTCCGCGCTATTAGCAATTGCAATTCTGTCACTAAGCGATGAAAAACTTGCAAAAAAATTAGCAAAATTTAGAAAAGATCAAACAGATTCTGTAAAACAAAAACCATATTAATTGTGATGGAATTTAGATAACTAATATTTACAAATACCAAAATATGGAATATATATCATTTGAATCTTGTTGAGATTTTAATTGACCTTCTTAACGAAATAAATCTAAAAAATCTACTTGATTCAAATCATAATCCTGCAAGAACTGCATCCCAATTTTAGAGCTAGTTTTGTAAAAAATCCGTAGACTTTTTAGGGTAATTATCCCTTGAAGTATT
>CAZENB010000033.1:0-4539 GCA_964513555.1 uncultured Rhizobium sp.
TCGCAATGACGGGGTTGGTTTTTATGTAAAATTAATCCTTCAAGGGATAATTACCGTTTGTTTGATTAGTTATTTTGAAAGGATATATTTAGTTTTTTAGTATATTGATTTTTGGTAACTTAATCTTTATGATTTTTACTATTAAATTTTCTAGTAAATCCAACAAATCAAAAAACTAAAAATGCCTAAATTTAATAGATTAAAAGATTGCGTTGTAACCAATAAAAATCTTATTGTACGTGTAGATATTAATGTACCTCTTAAAAACGGCATTATTGAAGATGACACAAGAATTAAAGCCATTATTCCAACATTAAAATATTTAGCAGAAAATAAAGCAAAAGTTATAGTGATTTCGCACTTTGGAAGGCCTGAAGGAAAATTTGAGCCATCAATGTCAATTTCTCAATTAGTGGAAAGAGTTCAAAATTTACTTGGATCTTCAATAAACGTCAAATTCGTTGATGACTGTATTGGAGAAAAAGTGAAAAAAGCTGTTGAATCTGCAAATTACGGCGAAGTTATTATGCTTGAAAATTTACGCTTTTATAAGCAAGAAACTAAGAATGATCCGGAGTTTTCTCGCGAATTAGCTTCTCTTGGAAATCTTTATGTTAATGATGCTTTCTCATGCTCTCACCGTTCTCATGCCTCAATTACAGGAATTCCAGCAATTTTAAAATCATGTGCCGGATTTTTAATGGAAGAAGAATTAGACGGACTTACTAATCACTTAGAAAATGCTAAAAAACCGATTATGGCCGTAGTTGGTGGTGCTAAGGTTTCAACCAAACTTGACTTATTAAGCTCTCTTTCAAGCAAAGCTAACACAATTGTTGTTGGAGGTGGAATGGCAAATACTTTTCTTTATGCTTTAGGAAAAAACATTGGTAAGTCACTTTGTGAAAAAGAACTTAAAGATACCGCACTTCAAATTATTGAGAATGCCAAAAAAAATAACTGTCAAATTCTATTGCCATTTGACGTTGTTGTTGCAAAAAAATTTGAACAAAATGCTGAATGCAAAACTGTTTTAGTTGATGAAATTGCTGATGATGATATGATTCTTGATATTGGATCTGCAAGCAGTGCAGAAGTTGCCAAAGAATTAGCAAATCATAAAACTTTGGTTTGGAATGGACCTCTTGGTGCTTTTGAAATTAAACCTTTCAACATTGGAACTGAATCTTTTGCCAAAACTGCTGCTCAATTAACTGTTGAAGGAAAACTAATTTCAGTTTCCGGCGGTGGTGATTCAGTTGCTGCAATAAATTCTGTTGGTTTAGCTGATAAATTCACCTATATTTCAACTGCAGGTGGCGCATTTTTAGAATGGCTTGAAGGAAAAGATTTACCGGGCGTTGCAGCTTTGGATAATTCAAAATGAAGTTTGAAAAAACTTGACAAATTATTGGACTGAGCTTGTAAAATATTTATGATGGGTTCTTAGAAATCTCCATTAAAATCTACAAACTCTCTAAAGCCTTCCTATCAATTTCAACAAAAGACTTCTTTCTCATATCCATCAAATAGCCTTTGGCAATATTTTGTAATTTTCTCATAAAAATATTGTTTTGCGCCATTTTCAAATCTTGCTCATCAATTTTAGTTTCAAATTTACTATCTATAAGCTTAAAAATATAATAACCATCAGAAAGTGAAACTGTATTACTATATTCATTTTTTTGAAGTCTTGAAACTTCTGAATAAATTTTGGGATCAATATCTTTTTGCGAAACCCAACCTATTTCACCATGATTTTGAGCAGCCAAAGAATCATGTGAGAACTGTTTTACAATATTTTTAAAGTCAGCACCATTTCTCAATTCAATTACCAATTTATCCGCTACTAATTTTGCATTTTCACCAAATGGAATAAAAACTTCAGCAATAAATAGACGCTTAACATTTATATCTACATTTTTTTGCTCTAAAAACTCTTTAGTCTCAGAATCATTAATTCTAACTTTTGAACGCAAAGATTCTGATATAATTTTTGACCACAAAAGCTCTGATTCAATTTGCTTTGCATAGTTAGCAAAAGAAATATTTTGTTTTAGTAGAGCTAGTTTGAACTGAACTGCATTTTTTTTCTGATGCACAGCAACTACTTCAATTGCATCAGCAATTTCGTTTTCAGTAACTGAGATTTTCAAGTTCTCCGATTCTTGTCTTATTAGCTCTTCATCAACCATCTTATCAATTATCTGGTTTAACAAATTTCTCTTTTCTTGAGCAGAAGAAACGTTAATTTTAGAAGTAAAAAGCACCAAATTATAGCGATCAATAATTTCAGAGTTTGTTATTACTTTATTATTTACTTTTGCTACAACAAAACTTGATTTGTAACTTTGGGCAATGGAATTATTAGCAAAAAGAGTAATAAAAAAAATAAATGAGATAGAGAAGATTTTATTCTTTTTAAAGAATTCACTATTCATAATCTAATTAGATTTTGCAATTACAGATTTGTAAACATCAATACCTCTAAGCAAATCAAGTGCTCTTGCTAACTGATAGTCTTTATCATATAAATCAAAATTATCGTCTTTGATTTGATCTTTTTTAGCTTCCTCAATTACTTGTTGAATTTGAACTTCAATGTGACCTTTTAAATCTGCTTCAGAATCGTACATATTATCTTTTTTCTCAATTTTTGCATCAGATAAAGCAACATCTGGTTCAATACCATGAGCCTGAATTGAAACTCCACTTGGAGTATAATAAAGAGCTGTAGTTAAACGTAAGGCACCGTTATTTTTTTCCAAAGGAATTACAGTCTGTACTGAACCTTTACCAAAAGATTTTACACCCATTATAACTGCTCTTTTGTTGTCACGCAAAGCACCAGCAACAATCTCTGATGCGGAAGCAGAACCTTCATTAATTAAAACTACTATTGGAACATTTGGGATCAAGTTTTCATCAGATTCATCTTTATAATATTTAGTTGCTGATTTATCGCGCCCACTAATCGAAACAATAATTTTGTCTTTACCCAAAAATGCATCACTAATCTTTATCGCTTGATCAAGTAATCCACCTGGATTATTTCTTAAATCAAGAACTAAACCCTTAACTTTTCCTTCACCAATTTGTGTTTTTAATTTTTTCAAAGCTTCAACTAAACCAGAATAAGCCTGCTCTGAAAATTTATTAACTTTAACATAAGCTATATCATTGAATTTAGATGATTTAACTGCCTTAACTTTAATAACATCACGAGTAATTGTTTTTACAAGAGGCTGCTTCTCACCTTTTCTTAAAATAGTAACACTAACTTTTGTTTTTGGCTTGCCGCGAAGCTTTTTCACTACTTCATCAATTGACATTCCAATCACATTTTTATCATCAACCTTAGTAATATAATCTCCTGATTTTACTCCTGCTTCAAATGCTGGAGTATCTTCAATTGCTGATACAACCTTAACAACCGAATATTCCATAGTAATTTCGATTCCCAGACCTCCAAATTCACCTTTGGTTTCAACTTGCATTTCTTTTAAAGAATCTTCATTTAAATAAGAAGAGTGAGGATCAAGAGATGATAGAAGAGCATTTGCTGCTGCCTCTGCAAGATCTTTATTACTTTTTTCTTCTACATAATCTTTTTTAACTCTTGAAATAACTTCTTGTAAAAAATCTTCTTGATCTCGTTCTAAACTTTTCGCATCAATCTTCAAACTCTTGATTTGAATTTGAGAAAAAGAAATAGCTGAGAAGAATCCAATCGCGGTTGAAATTATTATTACTAAAGAAATTTTAAAAACGTTTTTCATTTAATTTATGAATTAGAAGAGATTTTTATATAAAATTACCAATTATACGGCTCATTATAATTTTATACTTTTCTACCAAAAATGAACACTGAAAGGTATCTACTTAGATTGTGAATATAATAAACAATTTCAATAAAAGATAGTTTCACAAGGATCATAGAATCTATCGTTCATCTTTAGAAGAAGAAAACTATCTTTTAGGTAAGATTTATAAATTTTTTTTAACCAGTATTAAACTTTTTAGAAAAAAAGATTGCTGTTTTTACTCTAAATATTTTTGTTAAATTACAGAGTTTACTCTCTTTAAAAAAATAGCAAACTCTACAATAAATTATATTCCGTATTCTTCTTTTAAAGCGTCAGTAACCTCAGCAGGAGGTTCTTCACCATATGCTGAAAACAAAATTTTACCATAATTCTCAAGATGGATAATATCATCATTTAGAGCTTTTAAAAAAAGCTGTAATTTTAAACGATCAACTAAAACATAATACCAAGCGTTTCTACCAGCATCAAGACCTTTGACAAGGTAGATTAAATCTGCTTGCATTTTTTTCTTTGGGTCTACAGATTTAAGATTATTTTTTGAATTAATAGATGATTCTTGAATTGTGCTTTTGCTAGTTTTGGAAATTGTGCGTTTATAAGTTTTTTCGCACTAACTTTTCCACTAGCTATTGATTTAGTAGCCGTTTTTTCGCCAAATGAAAGAATCGCAAAGAAATCATATTCATAAAATTAAAATTTAACAAAGTTCTAT
>CAZENB010000033.1:4549-9613 GCA_964513555.1 uncultured Rhizobium sp.
TTCTTTGGGTCTACAGATTTAATATTATTTTTTGAGTTCAAAGAAGATTCAATAGAGGAGCTTTTATCAGATTGTTCATCAGCAAAAGTAACATCTTTTGAACCTTCTGTTTTTTTTTGTAAAGCTTGTGAAGTGAAACTACTGGATTTTTTACCGTATTTTTCAGCAAAACTTTGTGACATATTTTTATATTTAAATAATAATTTAGTATGCTCGCAAACTAAGAATCAGCTCTAGCACCTTTAAAATTTCTTAACCACCATTCATTAATTGGTCTTTTTGGTCCACATGGTCCATCTTCTTTTGATACACAAGGACTTTTTACATCTACTGTTTTAGATGAACAAGAAGAAATTATGACAAAAAAAGATAAAATTAGAACTATTTTTTTCATATATCTAAGTTACCTTGGATTTTGTTGCTATAACTGTTATATAATTATTGGTTTTTTAACTTATAAACTTAAATATCTCTTATAAGGATTTCAATAAATAAAAAAAATATTAATTTGTAAACAAAAAATTACTTTGATTACGACAATTTTCAAAAAAACACTAGTAATAGGACTTGGTCTTATTGGGGGATCTTTTGCTAAGGCATGCAAACAAAACAATATTTCTGAAAAGATTTATGCTTTTGACTTAGATATGAATTCAATTGAATTGGCAAAAAAATCTAATTTAGTAGAAGATTTATTTTTACTCGATGATAATTTAGAAGATTTTGATTTTATTGTTTTAGCAACCCCTTTATCACTTTATAAAGAAATTTTACAAAAAATTTCACACAAAATTTCCATAAAATCAATAATTATAGATTTAGGTTCAGTAAAAAGTTTGGAATTAAACAAAATTTTACCTCAAAACATAAGAAGAAATTTCATTCCTTGTCATCCAATTGCTGGATCAGAAAAAAATGGTTTTGAGAATTCTGAAACAAATTTATTCTATGAAAAAAAATTCATAATTTGTCCAGAAAATTGCAATCCAGATTCACTAAATAAAGTTCAACAAACAGCTGAAAAAATTGGTTCCATAGTTGAATTTTTAGATGCAAAAAAACATGATGAAATTTATGCTTTAGTTTCTCACTTACCACAATTTTTATCATTTTTAACCACAGAATTTTCACCAAAAGAAATAAATGATGACTTTTTTAATAAAGCGTTTCGTTTAAATAACTCTGATCCTCGAATGTGGGAAGATATTTTTAAAATCAATGAAAAGAACTTAGAAAAATTTTACTTGGAATTTTTTGATAATTTAGAAAAAAATTTATTTTCATTAAATAATTTCTCACTTTTAGAAAAGAAAAAAAATTTGCTTAACGAGTTTCAAATAAAAGAAGAAAAATTTGATGAAATTTTTTTTTCAGAAAACTTCTCGGAAATATTTTTTAGAAACTTAGTTGTTATTAGTTATTTAGAAATTAAAAAAATGAAAGAATATTTAAATTACGCAGGTAAAGGCTTTAAAGACTTTACCTCAATTATAGCAATTTTAAATTTTGATGATATAAAAATTAAAAACTTACTAGCAAACAACAACAAAAAAATTACTAAAATTTTTAGTTCAATTTCATGAATCAAGAAGCATTAAACGAAGTTCGTCCATATCGCGCTATTTATCGTCGTAAATCAAAACAAATTTTTGTTGGAAATGTAGCGATTGGCGGAGATGCACCAATTGCTGTGCAATCAATGACAAACACTCCAACTACTAATATTCAGGCAACAATTCGTCAAGTAAACGAATGTACTGAAGTTGGAGCTGAACTAATACGAATTTCAATCCCAGATAAAGAATCAGCAGAATCCTTAAAGAAAATTATTCCATATTGTTCCGTTCCAATTATTGCCGATATTCACTTTCATTATCGTAGAGCTATTGAAGCGGCAGAAGCAGGAGCAAAATGTTTAAGAATAAATCCCGGAAATATTGGCTCAAATGACAAAGTAAAAGAAGTTATCAAAGCAGCAAAAGATTATGGTTGCTCTATTAGAATTGGAGTGAATGCTGGATCTTTGGAACAAGATTTACTAAACAAATATAAAACTCCAACACCAGAGGCATTAGTAGAATCAGCACAGCGTCATATTAAAATTTTAGAAGATAATGATTTTTTTAATTTTAAAATCAGCGTTAAGGCTTCTGATGTTTTTTTGGCTGTTGCTGGTTATAAAAAACTTTCAGAGATTTGTGATTATCCATTACATATTGGAATTACTGAGGCTGGAAGCTTAGCTGCAGGAACTGTAAAATCTTCAATTGGGCTTGGAACACTTTTATGGCAAGGAATTGGAGATACTATGAGAGTCTCTCTTTCGGCAGACCCTAAAGAAGAAATCAAAGTTGCTTATCAAATTCTCAAAACTCTAGGAATCAGAAATCATGGTGTTAATTTGATTTCTTGTCCATCTTGTGCCAGACAAGCCTTTAACGTTATAAAAACTGTTGAAGAAGTAGAAAAAAGAGTTGAACATATAAAAACACCTCTAAGCGTTTCAATTCTGGGCTGCGTTGTAAATGGTCTTGGTGAAGCAACTCATACTCAAATAGGAATTACAGGTGGTGGAAATTCAAAACATAATGTTTACCTAAATGGTCAACCAGATCATAAAATAAACAGTGAAGGACTAGTTGATCACATTGTAAGTTTAATTGAAAAAGAAGCAGCTAAAAGTAAAAAATAATTTGAAAGAATATAATAAAACAAAAATTGCAAATAACTTTTCTAAGGCTTCTGATAATTATGATAATTTTGCATCAATACAAAAATTATCATCTAAGAAGCTTTGTGAACTTACCCTACCCTTTTTTAAAAATCTAAAGAGTAATTCCAAATTACTTGATTTGGGTTCTGGCACTTCAGCAATTGCAAAAGAAATCACAAAAACAGATATTTTCTTACAAAAAAATATTAATTTAACAGAGCTTGATCTGTCTCAAGAAATGTTATTAAAATGGCTGGATAAAAAATTTTACAATATTAATACGGTAAAAGCCGATATAGAAAAATTACCGTTTAAAGCAGCATCGTTCGATTTAGTTTTTTCTTCTTTTGCTTTGCAATGGATTATTGACTTTAATAAAACTTTTGCCGAACTTAATAGTTTAATAAAAAAAGATGCTATATTATCTTTTTGCGTTCCAAATAATGAAAGCTTTGAAGAAATAAAAGAAATAAGTTTAAAATCGGGCTGTAACTTCAATTTTAATGATTTACCAGAAATTGAAACTTTAAGATCGAGTTTAGCTAAAAATTCTTTTAAAGAAGAACTTTATTTGTCAGAAAAAATTAGTTCTGACTTTAAAAATCCAATAGATGCTTTAAAATCTTTTAAAAAAATTGGGGCAAATTATGTTAATCGCAAAAATTTTGTTTCAAAAAAACAAATTCAAAACTTTAATCAATTTTTAGGTGACAAATTCACAATTTCGTGGAATGTGTCTTATTTTATTTTAAGAAAAAATTAAGATTTTAAAAATGTTAGGTAAAGCATTCAGCAATAGTTTGTCAAAAAATCAAACTCAAAAACCCAAAAATATTGAAAAGAACGTTAGTTTGATAGATAATGTTAAAACAAAATTGGAAAATATTTTTCACTTTGGAAATAAAAAAATTCAAGAATCAAAAGAAGAACTAATTGTGATAAAACACAAGTTTAACAACTTGTTGGAAACTAATTATAACTTAGGACTAACTCACTTAGAAAATGGATATTTAGGAGATGCAATATTTCGCTTTAAATTTATCATAAAGTTCTGGCCTCAACATTATGATTCTTACTATCAACTGGCATATTGTTTGATATTAAAAAACAAGTTTCCTCAAGCAAAAAAAATACTTGAAAATCTCTTAGATAAAAAACCAGATTATGATCAAAAAGCTTATGATCTACTAAAAAGAATTAATGATTTTGAAAACCATCAGAAGAGTATAAATGAATAAAAACTACATTGCTTTCTCTTTAGGCATATTTTTAATTCTTCTCAGCTTCAACTCTTATTCTGCAAAAATGGATGATATATCTCAAGATGATTTTGATTCTATTGATTTTGTTTCAGAGAATAAGTTTCAGATCAAAGATCCATTAGAAAAATATAACCGTAAAATTTTTTCTTTTAACGAATCTGTGGATAAGTGTTGTGTAGAGAACATTGCAAAGGCTTATCGAAAAGGAATGCCTAAATTTGCTAGAACTTCTATAAGAAACTTTTTAAATAATTTATACTCACCAATTTCAGTTTTTAACTCCATCTTACAAGGAAAAACAGAAAATAGCTTATCGAATTTTTCAAGTTTTTTAATAAATACCACTATTGGTATAGGTGGAATATTTGACGTTGCTGGAAAAAAAGGAATTAACTATAACCAAGAAGATTTTGGTCAAACTTTGGGACATTACGGATTCAATTATGGATTTTATATAGTTTTACCAATACTTGGACCAAGTTCTGGAAGAGACTTTTCCGGTTTTTTAGTTGATAAATCGGTCAATCCAATAGAATTTAATTTCTTGGATATTGGAAGCGAAGAAAACTTTATTGATCCAAATTATAGAGTTGCACTTGCAATTATGTCAGGAATTGATAAAAGAGAATCTTTTATTGATATTATTGATGATATCAGACAAGATTCATTTGATCCTTATTCTACACTAAGAAGTGCCTATTTACAAAGAAGAGATTCTGAAATAAAAAAATAAAATTTATGAAAAAAATTATTACCACAATTGCTTTAGTTTTAATAACAGCAACATCATTCGCTCAAAATGTTGATCAATCAGAGCAAGTAAAAACTTTTATAAATGATGTTGGAAATCAAATAATAAACATTGCCGCTGATAAAAAACTGTCTTCTGAACAAAGGAAAAGTAATATTATCTCTGTTATCGATAAATCAATCGATGCAGATTGGATTGCTAGATTTGTTTTAGGAAAAAACTATAATACTGCAGCCGATTCCCAAAAAGAAAGTTTTGCTAAACTTTATCGTGAATTTATGATTAACACTTACGGGCCAAAATTCCAGAACTATAATGGCCGTAGATTTGAAGTTCTT
>CAZENB010000033.1:9623-16834 GCA_964513555.1 uncultured Rhizobium sp.
GTAAACAAGGAAATTTTTATATAGCCAAATCTGAATTCCTACCCCAAGACTCCAAAACCCCTGTTGATGTATCTTTCAGAGTTAAAGATAAAAATGGTAAACTTGTAATACTAGATTTTGTAGCAGAAGGAGTAAGTTTAATTGAAACTCAAAGATCAGAATTCAATTCAGCAATTTCTCAAAAAGGCATGGATCAATTCCTAGAAGATTTAAAAGTTAGAATCTCAAAACTAAAAGCACAAAAATAACAGAATATGAAAAATTATAAGACTATTTTATTTATTATTTTTTCAATTTTATCCTCACAAAACTCACTAGCAGAAGAAAAAAGAAACTACATCTATATTGTTGGGTCTTCCACAGTTTCACCTCTAATGACATCAGTTTCAGAAGAATTTTCTAGAATTCAAAATTCAAAAGATAATAAAATTGAAACTCCTCTTGTAGAATCAAGTGGAACAAGCCATGGATTTCAAGATTTTTGTTCTGGAATTGGCTTTAAATATCCTGATATAAATGGTGCTTCTCGGCCAATCGAAAAAGATGAGTTAGATTTATGTGCAAAAAATGGAGTTCAGCAAATTACAGAAATTAAAATTGGTTACGACGGAATTATTTTTGGAAATTTTATAAAGAGTAAAAAACTCAATATTACACAAGAAGAAATTTTTATGGCTTTAGCAGAAAAAGTCTATGATCCAAAAACCAATAAAATAGTAACTAATCCATATAAAACATGGAATGAGATAAATTCAAAATTACCTAAAGAAGAAATTTTAGTTTATGGACCTCCTTTAACATCTGGTACTAGAGAAATTTTTGTCAATTTAGTTATGGAAGAGTACTGCTTTCATAAAAAAGAATTTGTTGATGCTTATCCTTCATGGCTTGAAAGAAAAAAGCAATGTCATTCAATTAGAAATGACGGTAAATATATTAACTTAGGAGAAAATGATAACCTAATAATAGAAAGTCTTAAAAATAACCCTAATGCTTTTGGAATATTTGGATTTAATTTTTTGGTCGCTAACAAAAATGAAATTCAGGCTTCACTAATCAATGGAATGAAACCAAGCTTCAAAAATATTTCATCAAAAAAATATAAACTTTCTCGTCCCCTTTTTGTTTATTTTAAAAGAGAACATTTGAAACTAATTCCACAAATTTCCGACTTCATTAAAGAACTAATAAACAAGGAAACTATAGGAGAAAAAGGCTATTTGATATATAATGGACTAGTTCCTCTAACAAAATCAGAATTTGAAATAATAACAAAAGAAACTATTTCACATCTGTAAATAATTACTACTCACATATAATAAATTTTCTATATGTGTTACTAAAAAAGCATTTCTAAAAGTTAAACTTTAAATAGAACTAACAGTGAAAAAAAAATTTACAAAATTCTGTTTTGCTATTTTTTTGGCAATAATTCTACCATCATGCACAATCACAAAAGCATTATGGGGAGATAAAAGCTACGAAGAAGTTATAAAGCAATTTTTAGTTGGATCAGATGGAAGATATGTAGCGTTAATTAGTCCAAATTACCATTATGTATTTTCTGATAACTCTGGAGTTCTAAAAGGAATATTATCACTTAGCCAAAAAGGCGTTTTGACGATAGACACTGAAAAAACCTATATAAAGTTACATGAAAATAATGAAGTTAAAGGATATATAACGATTACAGGACCTTTCAGCGTTTTACCAGAAAATGATAAATATATCCTGACTGGAATAGGAATAGCACCAGATAAAAAAGATTACATTTCAGTTAAAATTGATTTATCTGGAAGAAGATATCTTTCAAAATATTTAGGACATAACCAATCAAACGAAAGCAGTAATACCTACAAAATATCTATTCATTATGATGAAAGTTCTGGATTAGTAAAAGGAGTTGGTAAGGCAGCAGTTACACCAATTGCAGTTACTTTAGATGCAGTTTTGTTGATTGGAAAAGTTGTTGTATTCCCACTATCATTCTAAAAATAGCAAGAACACAAGCAATTTATCGTTTATTTTGTTATTAGATTAGCTTTTAGAAGATTTACGACGCATTAAATTCTTCCTTAAAGCTTCAGAAAGATTTTTTTTGCTTTTCTTCTTTTCTTGCAGCCTTATTTTTTTCTTTTCTGAAATTTTTGGATCAGTTTCCTTATTTTCTTTAATCATCATTATCCGCTTCAAATTGTTTTGAATACAAATTAGCATAAGCTCCGCCTAGAACTAGTAGCTCTTTATGAGTTCCAGACTCGATAACTTTTCCTTCTGATATTACAACAATCTGATCAGCATGCATAACTGTTGATAAACGATGAGCAATAACAACTGAAGTTTTTCCCTTCATCAATTTTGCCAAGGCATTTTTTATTAATCTTTCAGAAACTGGATCAAGAGCAGAAGTTGCTTCATCTAAAAGCAATATTGGAGCGTTGTATAAAATTGCTCGCGCAATTGCAATTCTTTGACGCTGACCACCAGAAAGACGGATTCCATTTTGTCCAATTTTAGTTTGATAGCCTTCAGGCAATTCTCTTATAAATTCATCAGCTTCAGACATTTTAGCAGCATTTATTATTTGTTCTTCTGTTGCATCTTCTTTACCATAACGCAGATTCTCAATCACTGTATCATCAAATAACATAACTTCTTGATTTACAACAGACATTGATCCACGAAGAGATTTTAGAGATAAGTCACGTATATCATATCCATCTAAAGTTATTACACCATTTTCAGGGTCATAAAAACGCAATATCAAATTCATAATAGTTGACTTTCCACCACCAGAATGACCAACTAAAGCAACTGTTGTTCCTGCTTTTATTTCAATATTGATGGAAGTTAGTGTTTGCTTTTCTTTTATATAACGAAAATCAACATTTTCAAACTTAATGTTACCTTTCACATCTTTTATTGTTATAGCATTTTCTTTGTCAACTATGTCTTGCTTTTCGTCAATCATTCTATAAAAACGAGCAGCTGCAGCAAGCCCAAGCTGAATTCCAGAGTTCATTCCAGAAACTGATTTTAGTGGTCTATAAGCCATCATCATTGCAGCAAAAAAACTGAAAAAAGCACCAGTTGTAGTTTCGCCACTAATTACTTGCATTCCACCGTACCAAATTACAGCAGCAACACCAATTCCAGCCAAAGACTCTACAAAAGGAGATGCAATTAAAGAAAGGCGTGAAATTTTTTTACCCATCTCAAAAACGCTATCTATAATTTTCGACATTCTTTTTATTTCAAATTCTTCACAATTATAAGATTTTACAAGCTTTGAATATTGAAGAGTGTCATGAATTTGTGATGAGAACTTTCCAGCTATTTCCTGATTTTTACTAGACATATTTCGTAATCTTTTGCCAATTTTGTAAATTGGATAAGCCGCAAGAGGAAAACCTATAAAAGCAACCAAAGATAACTCAACACTTTGATAAAACATCACACCAATTAAAGCTGCTAAAGTTAGAGTTTGCTTTATTGCACCATTAAGCAAAGTACTGATAAGTCCAACCATAGCACCTATTTCCCCAGAAATACTTGCTGACATTTGACCAGAAGATCTATTGTGTAACTTGGCAATGTCTGATTTTATAAAACAAGCATAAAGCTTTTTACGTAAATCAGTCGTAATTTGCATAGTTAAAACATTCATCGTAAAGAGCTGAAAATAAGTAGCAAATCCCTTAATAACAGTTACCAATAAAACTGTAACTGGAATCCAAACTAACCAAAATTTACTACCCTCAACAAAAACTTTATCTAAGGCTGGTTTTATTAGCCATGCGTGAAATGAAGTTGTTGCAGCTATGACAACCATCAACGCAATTGAAATTGCAAAAGTTCTCCAATGAATTACAACGCACTCTTTTGCAATTCTTTTAAGCAAGTAAAGAGTACTTTCGTAGTTTATTTCTTTATTTTGTAAATCTGTCATTATTGAAAAAAGTTTATTTTATTTATGCTTTCTAAAGCATATTACATAAGAAAGAAAAATCAATTTTAAAATCTTGATTTTTCATCAAAATACAATAGGGTTTAATACTGTTTCTAGCCCTTAATTTAGTTACTTGCCAAAAATGCTCAATATTTTTAATTCTTTCAAAGAACAATTTTTTAACGTTGTTCAAAAAATTGCTGCTGCAAATCAAATTGAAATCTCAGAGAAAGATTTTGCTAATTTTACAGTTGAACCAATAAAAGAAAAAACTCATGGCGACTTAGCTTGCAATATTGCCATGACTATGAGTAAAAAATTTTCTCATATCGACTCTCTTAATAATCCAAGAAAATTAGCAGAAAAAATTATTTCTGAACTAAAACATGACAATATTACAAAAATTCATATTGCTGGCCCAGGATTCATTAATTTATTTCTAAAAAACGAAATCTTATACAATATAATTACTCAATTAATAAAAAATAAATCTTTTACTTTTCCAGATATAGGCATGGGCGAAAAAGTAAATTTGGAATATGCATCACCAAATCCAACTGGACCAATTCACGTTGGACACACTCGTGGTGCAATTTATGGCGATGTTTTGGCAAGCCTTCTTTCAAAAGTTGGATTTGATGTTTTGAAGGAATATTACATTAATGACGCCGGAGTTCAAGTTAATAAAGTTGTGGAGAGCTCTTTTCTAAGATATTTAGAAGACTTAGGATTAGTTAAAATAAAAGAAAAAAGTTACGATGGTGAAGATTTTTATTTAGGATTTGGTTTTAATGACAAAAAATTTGAAGGATGCGAAAAACTTTATCACTACCCCGGAGAATATCTTAAAGATATTGGTAATAAAATTAATAAAGAATATGATAAATCTCTTGCTGAAGAGTTTAAAGGAGTTGATAAGATTGACGATATTACACAAAAAATCCGCAATTTCGTAATTAAAGAAATGGTTGAAATGATTAAATCAGACTTACTTGCTCTTGGTATAAAGCATGATAGTTATTTCTCAGAAAAAGAAAATTTACATGACACAAATAAAATTCCACAAACCATTAAAATTCTTGAAGAACAGGGCTTAATTTACGAAGGAAAATTAGAAACTCCAAAAACAGAAAAAGGTGTTGGTGCCAAAGATTTTAAAACTCCAGAAGGTTATGATGAAAAAAATCAAACACTTTTTAAATCAACTTTATTTGGCGATGACCAAGATCGAGTAGTTTGCAAATCTGACGGTTCTTACACTTATTTTGGAGCAGATTTAGCTTATATAAAAAGCAAATTTGAACGCGGCGCTACCAAATTTATCATGCCACTTGGTTATGACCATGCTGGTTATGTAAAACGTTTAACAGCGGCAACTAAAGCTTTAACAAATGACAAAGCTGAGTTGAAAATAATTCTTTGCCAAATGGTAAAATTTGTTAAAGATGGTGAACCGCTAAAAATGTCAAAGAGAGCTGGAAATTTTATTACTGCTCGTCAAGTAATTGAAGAAGTTGGTGCCGATGCTTTACGTTTTATTATGCTTAGCCGCAAAAATGATACACCTTTTGATTTTGACTTAAATAAGGTAATTGAACAATCAAAAGATAATCCAATTTTTTATGTGCAATATGCTCATGCTAGATGTTGCTCTGTTATGAAACAATTTCATATAACTTTTGAAAATGAAAAATTAGACGAAATTAGTGAAACAGTTTTTAAAAACTTAACTGATGAAACTGAAATTGAGTTGATTAAAAAAATTATATCATTTCCAAGAGTTGTTGAATTATCAGCCACAACATTTGAACCACATAGAATTAATTTTTACTTACAAGAACTGTCAGCAATTTTCCATGCTTTGTGGAACAAGGGTGGTGAAAATCCAGAACTAAAATTCATCATTAAAGATAACTTAGAAGTCACTAAAGCTCGTATTTATATGATAAATGCTTTGAAAATTATAATTGCCAGCGGTCTTGATATATTTAACATCAAGGCTGTAGAAGAAATGAGATAAAAAATTTCAAATATGGAAGACTTTGGTTATTTAAAAGAAGAGGAACAAAGCAAATTTACTAGAATATTGAAAAAAATGTTCATGCTTGGTGCAACCTTACTTTCAATTGCCTGCTTCATTTATGTTACCGTTAATGCCTACTATTACGTTTATGATGAAGATAATGGACAAATTGAAACAATAACTTCCCCTGAAGAACCAATAAAAATTATGGCCGAAGAATCTTCAGATAATCAAGAGACCACAATAGTTAACAATTCAATTTATGAAGATATTTTTGGCAATCGTAAAGAGTCAAAAAATAAAGTGGCAACAAAAATTCAACTTGCTCCACAGCCTGCTTTCCCACCAAAACAAGATAAATTAACACAAGTTACAGAAACAAATAATACAAATTCTATTAAAGTAGAAAAACCCTCTAATCAAAAAATTATAGTGTATAGTGATAAGGAAAAAGAACAAAACCAAAAAGACTTACTAACTAAAACAAACGGTAACTCTTTGTCTGAGAAACAAAAAAATAATGACAATATTTCCAATAAAAGAAAATCAATTAAAATTCAAATTGCCGCTCTAACTTCAGAAAACTCAGCACAAGATTATTGGAAGAAAGTAAGTAATAGTAACTCAAAACTATTTTCTGGACTATCTTCTTTCATTCAGAAAGTTGATTTAGGTAAAAGAGGAATCTTTTATCGTCTACAAATTGGAAATTTTCCAGACCAAACCGAAGCTGAGAAATTTTGTAATAGCTATATTTCTCAAACTCAAAAAAACCGAGCTGACTGCATTATTGTTGAGTAACTTAAAAAATCTAAGTTAAGTTATGAAAATCTCTAATTTCTAAAATTAGTTCAGAGTATTTTTGAGGAAAATCAGCTTTTGATAAAATCCAATCATAAATAATCATATCATCTTCTTCTATAAAATGATGGTATAAATTCAACTTATCATCGCTAAATTCTTTTATTTTTGCTTCTGCAAATTTACCAAGCAAAATATCTGTTTCTTTGCAACCACGATGAATTGAACGATATAAAACTTGTTTTGTAATAATCTCTTTATTCATTTTTTAAGTATGATTTAATTTGGTTAATTAATTTTTCGGATTCGTTCTTTTCATAAAACTTAGAATTATCCCCCCAAACTGGTTTTGGAAAAGATAAGTCGTTCTCAAAACGAGCAATTACGTGAATATGAAGCTGACGAACAACATTTCCTAAGTTAGCAATATTTAACTTA
>CAZENB010000034.1:0-16821 GCA_964513555.1 uncultured Rhizobium sp.
GTTTTGTTATCTTTAAGTACTTCCGCTAATTTTATAGCTCCTGCATCTCCGATTTCGTTATAACCAAGACCAAGATTTGTTAGAGTTTTGTTATCTTTAAGTACTTCCGCTAATTTTATAGCTCCTGCATATCCGATTCGGTTATAACGAAGACTAAGATCTGTTAGAGTTTCGTTATATTTAAGTGCTTCCGCTAATTCTTTAGCTTCTTCATCTCCGATTATCCTATTGTAAAGATTAATAATTTTGCTATTTTTAATTATTTCTCTTTCTTCTAAAGAAAATACCATATTCTTTGCTCTTTTTAATTTTTATGTTGATTTTACTGTTTTTTTAGTAGTCTAATCATAATAAAAATACTTCAAAATTTTCGGCATAACTAAAAAAATGGTTTTAAGTATTATTCGTGTTTTTTTTAATTATGCCAAATTTTCTTAAACTTCTCAAAAAATTAGAAACGATAAGCTATTTTATTAGCTTTGACAAAGCAACTATCACTTAATCTTCATTGGCAAAATAACCATATTTATACCTTTTACATGCAATCTTCTTTGCATAATGTAGGCAACATGGTTGTAAAGCAGCTGAGTTAAGATATTCTCATTATCAAAAATAAACTTTGTGCCGAAGAAAACTGTATGTGGATAATCTTTGGAAACTCGATCAGTTAATTGCGTAAATTTTTCTACAATATCAGTTCCATAACCAACATAAGCTTTAGCAAAACGACCATTAGCATTGCAATAATTACGGTATTTACGCAAAGCTGATTTGGTTTTTCTTCTCATATCGCGCCATTTTTTTTCTTCCCTGAAAGTGTTAGAATCAACTTCTCCAACTGTTACAAAAATGAAATTCTGGAAAATACCCGGAAAAAGTTTTTTGATTTCCAAAAGACAATGCATGCCACTTCCAAAAGTTTGGTCTACAATAATTGCTGCAGTAGGGGCACTTTTATTAGTCATTTGTTCTTCTAAACTTGGAGCAATATTTTCATAGTCAAAGAATTGTGACTCGCTTCTATTAAGGCGATCTCTAAACTTTACATAACTGTGTCTGATTAATAAACCAATTGCTACAAATAAAGAAGTAATTAACAAGGTTACCCAACCACCTTCATAAAACTTCTCAAAAATTGTCACTGCCAAGATTGATGCACAAACAATAAATCCAATTAACGCAACAAATAACTTACTTTTCCATCTTGGTTTTCTACGACGATGACGAAACCAATATATTGTTAAACCAAGAAGTGACATGGAAAAGGTTATGAAAACGTTAATTGAATATAGTACAACTAAGACATGCACTGAACCACCGGTTATAATCAAGGTTATTATAGCAGCAATAGCCATAAATAAAATTCCATTTTTAACAACCAATCGACTTGAAAGAGAACTAAAAGATTTTGGCATCCACTCATCATGAGCCATATTTGCAACCACTGTAGGGCCGGCTAGAAAACCAGAATTTGCTGCAACTAACAATAAACCTGCTTCTAAAATCAATACAATTGATACCACGACAGAGCTAATATTATAGTCACCAATTTGCCAATTTTGAGTAATTGAGTAGAATACTGTAGCATTTAGGGTTTGCCCATCAATTTTTTCCGCACCCCACAATAAATAAAGCAAAATAATCCCCGCCGCCATAAATGACAAAGAAATTGCAACCAAAAACATTGTCAATTTTGCAGTTCTAACTCTTGGCTCAGCCAAAGTATGCACATTATTTGAGACAGCTTCTAAACCTGTATAGGTTCCTCCACCCATCGAAAAAGCTTTTAAAAATAAAGAAATAACAAAAATCATGCCCATCGAGCTACGTAGATCTGTCGATTCTTGAGATGCTCTTGGAAATAATTCAACTAAACCAGAATGATGGTTAATAATACCGTAGAGAATCAAAAAAAAGTGAGTCACTATAAAACCTAGAAATATTGGCATAAGAAATTTGATCGACTCTTTCATTCCTCGCAAATTAAGAATTGCCAGTAAAAAGACAAAAAATATTGCGATTAATAATTTAGCACTTTGCCATTCAAAAGGCAAAAAACTGAATATAGCATCAATTCCGCTTGCAACAGAAATTGAGATTGTCAAAACATAATCAATAATTAAAGCTGATCCCGAAACCAATCCTGCATGCCTTCCAAGAAGTCTTGTTGCAACTCTATATCCACCACCACCATTTGGAAAAAGTTCAATGACTTGTATGTAAGCATAAGAAATGATAAAAACTGTTAAAGCGGTTGCAATTGCTAAATAAATTGCCAGCTCTTCATGTACTCCAAGGGCAAGAAATGCTTCTTCAGGACCATAACAAGAAGATGAAATTCCATCAGCTCCAAGACCAATCCAAGCCATCAAAGCAATTAAAGAAATGTGTTTTCTAGTTTCCTTATCAAAAGGATCACGCGCTTTACCAATTAAAAAACTTCCTATTCTACTTAGCATGATAATTTTTTACTTTAGCAGTTAGTTGCTGAATTAATTCTATTGATTTTTCACCACGAATTTTCTCAATTCCCGATGACACATCAATCATTTGAGCATTAGATATTTTAGAGGCCTGCAAAACGTTATCTATATTTATTCCACCAGATAAGAACCACATTCTACGCGCTCTAAAGCCAATTAAAATTCTCCAATCAAAACTTTTTCCACTTCCACCACCTTCAACAGTTTTACTATCAAGTAAGAATAAGTCTGATTCATTTTCAAAGTTTCTGATTTGTCTTAAGTCTTGTCTTCCAGAAATTTTAAAAGCTTTTATAATTTTAACTTGGGGAAAAATTTCTTTTATTTTTTTTAAAAATCCCGGAGTTTCATTACCGTGAAATTGAAAATATTCGGGTTTAAGATATTGATAAACCTGCTTTATAATTGATAAATCATTATTTGCGAATACTGCAACTTTTGCAATTCTACTTGGAATAACTTGCGCAATTTTACCAGCTTCTTCTGGAGTTACATATCTAGGTGATTTTTCACAAAAAACAAATCCAATAAAATCAACACCGCATGCAACCGCAGCTAAAACTGACTGCTGATCTTTAAAACCGCATAACTTAATTTTCATACTGATGCGCTATTCTTAAAACTTAAATCCAGCAGGCAATGGAATTCCATTGGTTACAGACTTCATAGATTCAGAAGAACCTTCATCAGCCTTCTTTTTTGCATCATTAAAAGCTGCAATCAAAAGATCCTCTAAAATTTCTTTTTCATCTTTGTTAACTAAAGAATCATCAATAATAATTTTTTTTGCAATTCCAGAGCCGATTATAACGACCTTCACCATTCCGCCACCACTCTGCCCCTCAAATTCAGAATTAGCCAAATTTTCTTGTATTTGCTGCATTTTCTTTTGCATTTCTTGCGCTTGACGCATTAACATTTTCATGTCCATAACTTTTATCTAAAAAACTTTGTTGAAAAAAATGCGCATTTTATAACGCAAAATTTGATTTAACTTTCCAAAATATCCAACTTTTTCTATCGATTCTTTAGCATAAAGAGGATATTCCATAACTTTTTGATTATTCATTTTAATTATTAAAGTTGCAACTCTATCTCCTTTTTTGATTGGAGCATAAATTGGACCTTTATATTCAACTTTCATTGATAAATTATGAGGAGAAGCTGTAATTGGCAAACTAAATGCAACTTCATCTTTTACAAAAACTTTAACTTCAGGAGAATTACCCAGCCAAGTTTTGAGATTTACAATTTCTGAATCCGCATCAAAAAAGCTATATTTTTTGTAATTTGCAAATCCATAATCAAACAACTCAGTTATTATATCAGATCTAAATCTTGGGGTTTTAGCCTTGTTTACAACAGCAATTAACATCCTATTATCTCTTTTTACAGCACTTACTACCCCATAACCACCTTCATCTGTATGTCCCGTTTTTCCTCCTAAAATTCCATCATAATGTTTTTTTATCAAAGGATTTCTATTGATTTGGGTTATATTGCCATAAGTAAAGCTTTCAATACCTAGATAACCAGCATATTGTGGAAAATCTTGATAAAAACGGGCAGTTAAATATGCCAAGTCTCGCATACTCATATAGTGTCTTGGCTCGTTAAGTCCATGCGGATTTGCAAAATGAGAATTAGTTAATTTTAATTCTCTTGCTTTTATATTCATTAAATCAACAAAATTTTCCAAGCTTCCTGCAACTGCTTCAGCCAAAGCAATGGAAGCATCATTTCCAGAAACCGCCAAAAGACCTTTTAGCAAATCATCTATGGAAACCATATCTCCATAATTTAGAAACATACTTGAACCTGATTTTCTCCAAGCATTTTTACTTACAAAACATTGTTTATCTAGACTAACACGATCTTTTTTAATTTGGTCAAAAACTACATAAGCCGTCATAATTTTTGTCATCGATGATGGTGCAATTCTAAGATCGGCATTTTTAGATAACAGAACTTGAGAAGTTTGAGGATCAAACAAAAAATAAAATTGTGCCTCTTGTAATCTTTTGCTTACTTTTAGATTTTCGTTTGAAGAGAGACACTCTTCATTATTTTTATCTGATTCCTTTATAATACTTACATCTTCTTTTTTTTCCTCTTTTACATCGCTAACTATTTGTTTTTTGACAGTTTTACCATTGTCTTTTTTGTTGAAAATTTCTTTATTTGGTTTTTTTCTTTCTTTTTTTTGTTGCGTTATTTTCGCTGATTCTTTGGCTTTAGTTTGAGTTTTTGAAGTTTTATTAGACTTCTTATTATCAGATTTACTATAAGATTCGACTTTTTTAAAAGCCGAAATTTCATATTTTGTATTAGTTTTCTCGTATGCCAAAACTTCTTTTGCAAACAAGCAAAAAAAGCATATAGACACTAGAAAAAATTTAGTTAAACTAATCATGCTGTTTAATTTACTTTAAGAATTTTATCAATTATTGTATTATTCCCTAATTTTTCAGAATCCTCTTTAACATCTGTAGTTTTTTTAAGATTCTGATTTTGTGTTTCAATTAAAGGTTCTGATTTTTCTTTATTTATAGTCTGAAGATTTTCTTCCAAAACTTTTTCAGATACAGAAGTTTTATCTTTTGACTTTTTTTTATCATCATCTTTCTTCTCTTTTTCAGAACCATTCTGCTGTTTTGGGCCAAAAATTTTCTCCATTCTAAATTGACGCTTCAACTTTTTTTGTTCTTCAATTAATATTTTACTAATTTCAATGTCTTCTTTACTTCTTTTTGCATTAATTTCATCAATATTTTTCTGCAAGTAATTATTGCCAGTAATGCCATATTGTTTTTCTTCTAAAGAAGTTCTAACTCCATAATAATCATATGAAGGAATTTGAACTAAATCAAAAGCTGATTTTACTGGTTTAAATGGTGGACTTAAAGTTGTGTTATAAGATAAATCAAAAATATTATCTGGCAAAGATTGAGCTGATTTTCCTTCTGCATAAACATTGGAATTAGGGAAAAATTGTTTTGGTTTTACTTCTGAATATTCTTGCACATCAACATTTGCGTACTGCTGCTCTAGATCAACGACTCTCTCACTTGCTTTTGTTGTGTTTTCAAAGCTTGACGATTCAAAATTATATTTAGTGCCAATTTTTACATCTTGAGTTGGCGTTCTATCATTCTTGATTCTTTCGATTTCTTGGCCGTATTTTTCTTTAAAAGCCTCATTAATTAAATTCTTTTTTTTGCAAGAAAAAAGACAAAGACAAAGTAAAAGCAATAAAAAATTATCAAGAAATAATATTTTAATTTGAGCTTTTTTAAGCTTCATAAAATACATTACTTATGCCTCACTATAACAGCATCATGACCAGAATTTTTGATCTCATTCATTAATTGTAAAGCTTTTGACTTAGATGAGATCGGACCCAGTAAAACTCTATATAGCTTTTTATCATTTAAATCTGCTTCTTCAATTTTGCCATCAGAAAATTTCTGCATTTCAGAAAGAGAAGTTTCTGCATTGGCTGAATTTGAGAAAGCTCCAACTTGCACAAAAAACCCTGAGGAAGAAACCGCTTTTTTAGAAATTTTTCCTTTTTTTGCAGATGTAAAAATTTTCTTTTGAGATTTTTTTATTTTTGAATTTGAAGCCTCATCTTTTTTAGCAGATTCATTTAAACTATATTCTGCGACATCTGATTCTTGCTTCTGACCAATTGTTGCTAAAATTTTTGGACCATTGTCAACATTAGCTTTAACGCTCGAATCATTGTTTTTAAAATTTGTGTCACTTGTAACAACTTTACTATTAGAATTTTGTGGTGCTTGCAATGTTTGCTCTATTATATTTGCTGAAGCTTCTGCATAATCAGCATTTGCATATTTGTTTAGTGATTGCTGGGCACTAGGATTAGTTTGTGCACCATAATTTTCCTGATTAGGAATTGGATTAGAATATAAGTTACCGGAAGAGAAGCTTTGGGACTGAGAATTTTGAACATTTTGCGATTTCAGCAGTCCCACATTAAGCTCTGGAACTCTTGTTTTTACGTCATGCGCTTTTCCTTGCATATCAACTAGACGAATTTTCTTTTCAGAACTTTTTGTACAAGAAACTAGAAATAAGCCTATGATTAAAATTAAAGCTTTGAATAGATATTTCGCCATTTTTTACAGCATTTTATTAATATTTGATCCCAATTATGCAAGCTAAAAAGTGAACTTCAAGCTAATAAATTAAGATCAAAAAACAACTATAAATTAAAATAATTTTTGGAAATTTTTGACTAGTTTTGAGAATAACAAAATTTCTAATGCTTCTCAAAATATTGTTAAAAACCTAGAGTAATAAAACAGAAAATCCAACACTTAACATAAGCTACGAAAGAATAACTTACTTCAGAAGCTTATAAAACTGATTAAAGAAAAAATTAGATGTTTTGAAATTATTCTTCTTCATCAAACAAAATTCTATTAGCAGCCCCTTGTAAATCATCATATTGCTTATTTTTTAGACTCCACAAAAACGCGACTAAACCAAGTAAACCAAGAGCAATTGTTATTGGAATTAGAAAAATCAGAACTGACATTATCTATTTTTATTCATTCTTAAAGAATTTAGTAAAACTAAAATTGATGATGAAGACATGGCAAATGCAGCAACTAAAGGCACCACAAATCCAGCAATAGCAAACGGCAAAGCAATTAAGTTATATATAAGGGAAATCAATAAATTTTGTTTCATTAAATAAATCGCTTTTTTTGAAGAGTTAATCAAGCTAATTATTGGAAATAGTTTTTCTCCTTGAATAACAACATCAGCAATATTTTGACTTATATCAGTTGCATTAGCAAAAGAAATTGAAACATCTGCAGCAGCAAGAGAAGGAGCATCATTTAAACCATCTCCAATCATTAAAACTTTTTTTGATTCTTTTCTTAAATTATTCAAAAACTCAAGTTTCTGAGTCGGAATTTTCTCAAAGTAAAATTCATCTATTCCAACCTCGCTTGCGACTTCACTTACAACTTTTTTAATGTCACCAGAAAGCAATATAACTCTTTTCTTCATTTTTTTTAAAGTTGTAACAATTGATTTTGCATCTTCTTTCAATTTGTCTTGTAGTAAAAATACTAATTCTTGATCACCAAATTTCATAAAACACGATAAATAGTTATCAGAATAATTAAAATTAGTTATTACTTCACAAAATTCTTTTTTACCTAATTTCAAACTTTTACCCTCAAGATTTGATATCAAACCAAAACCCTTAAGTTCAGAAATTTCAAGATCTAATAAATTATCTTCACAAGCCATTAAAATTGCTTTTGAAATTACATGAGAACTTTTTCTTGCAATAGAGGCGGCAATTCTCAAAAAGTATTTTTTTTGCTCTAAGTTAATTTCTTTAGCTTCATTTCCAGACAATGATAAAACATAAACTAATTGTGGCTTTCCTAAAGTTAAAGTTCCCGTTTTGTCAAAAACTACAACATCAATATCTTTTAACTTTTCCAATACTTCACCAGACTTCACCAGCAATCCTTTTTTAATAAAATTGGAAATTGCAATAGTTTGAACAATTGGAACTGCTAAAGCTAAAGCACAAGGACAAGTAATAATTAAAACAGCAGTTGCCTTCATTAAAGAGCTTTCCCAATTTGCATCAAGATACCAAAACCACAAAATAAAAGTCAAAAATGCAATTAGATGCACTGCGGGAGTATAAAATTTAGATAACCTATCTGCCAGACGAACATAGTGATTTTTTGTTTCTTCAACTCCTAAACTTAAACTTACAATCTGTGCTAATAAACTTTTATCAGCATTTTTGTTAACCTTAATTTTAATTGGATTTTCTAAGTTTATCATTCCTGAATAAACTTCTGAATTAAGAACAACTTTTTTAGGAACGGTTTCACCATTAATTAAAGAAGCATCAACTTCACTTTCACCATCAATCACAAAACCATCTGCAACAATCTTTTCACCGCTACTAACAATAAGAACCATATCTTCTTTAATTTCCTTACTTGGTATAATTTTTGTTTTTCCATCAATTTCAATTTTCCCAAAACCCGCAGCTAAAAGACTAAATTCCGATGCTACACAAAAAGCTTTTTTACGAGCTTTTAAATCAAGATATCTTCCAATTAACAAGAAAAAAATCAGCATTATTGCCGAATCAAAGTAGACATATTCTTGTTTACGAAAACTTTCCAAAAGACTTACAGTTGAAGCCAAAAAGATAGCAATAGAAATTGCTAAATCCATGTTAGGATATCCAGCTTTTATTGATTTATAAGCTGATAAAAAAAATGGACGAGAAGAGTAAATAATTATTGGCAAAGCTAGAAGCGCTGAGAAAAAATGAAGCAAATCGCGGGTGTTGGAGCCCAAAGTAGCACTATTTGTAATCCACAAAACAATTGAAAACAACATCACATTTCCAGCGCCAAAACCTGCAACCGCTAAAGCTTTCAAAATTGAATCATCATATTTTTTATTTTCAGCATCAATAATTTTAGCATCAAAAGGCAAAAGCTTATAGCCAATTTCATTAATCATTGAAACTATTTCATTTCCCTTCTCTTTACTTTCTTTCCACTCTAAGAATAATGTTTTTCTTGATAAATTTATTCTTGCTTTAACTACGCTTTCTTGTTTTTTTAGAATATTCTCAATCAGCCAAACACAAGCTGCGCAATGAATTCCTTGAACCATCAAAGATACAGAATAGTTACCATTTTTTTCTAAGTTAACAAACTCATCAATTAAAATTTTATCATCTTCTTCTGGCTTAATTTTACGAATTTTTGGATCAATCTGGCGTAAATTATAATAATTTTTAAAACCAAATTTATTTATTATTTTGTAAGCAGCATCACAACCCAAACAACAAAATTGATCATCAACTTTTAAAACATCATTTCCACAATGAAGACAATATTTTATCATTGCACAACATATCTTTTTGATTCAACAAAACTATTTTGATCTAAAACAGCGTTAACAATAAAATCCCATTGACCTTTTAATGGAAAATCAATATCCACAACATAGTAATTACCATAAACTCTCATCTCTTTTTTAAAATCAAATCCTTCTTGCGCTGGTCTTCTTAACTCAACACTAACTTTTGCCTCTATAATATTTATTAAGTTTTTATCTAATAATTCAAATTTTAAAACACCCTTTTTATTACCCTTATTCTCAAAAAAAACTTTGGATTCCCAACCCAAACTTTGTTGTTTTTTTTGAGCCTCTAAAACTTCATTATATTTTAAACCTCTTTGGTAAGAATCTTCTATTACAACTCCGCGCCAAGTTTTTTTTGAAATATAGATATAAAAAATATCAACTGCAAAAACCACAGCAAAAAATGCAAAAAAGAAGTAGGGAATTTTCGATTTTTTGATTTTATTTTGTTCCATAATTTATTGCTAATTTTCAATTAGTTTTACCTTCAATAAATAGTAAAACTTAATGTATTCTCTTCAAACAAAATTTTAAATCTGCTAAAATTTTTTTGAAATCAGCTTCAGCAATTTCTCTTTTTGCAATTATTACATAATCAAACTCTATTTTCGCGTATTGCGGAAATAAATTTCTAACAGCTTCACGCAATCTTCTTTTCGTTAAATTTCTTACAACTGCATTCCCAACTGTTTTGCTAACTGTATATCCAACACGACAAAATTCTTTGGCATTTTTGCCCTGTTCTTTGTTATAACAATAAAATGATGGAGTCTTTGCTGAAAGGAGAAGAATGGTTTTTGCGTGGAATTTTTTATTTTCTTTGCTGATTTTCTTAAATTCGTTCGATTTCTGAATTGTAAGAATTTTTGGATTTATCACGATTTTGCCCTAGTTTTTTAATTGTGGGCCTATTGCAAGGTTTTATTATAATAAGGTTTTTTAAAATCTTATTGATTTTTTTATGTTATTTTGTGCCTTTTTTAACTAAAGGCACAAAATTCCAAGAATTTATACAGTTAAAGATGCACGACCTTTAGCTCTTCTGCGCGCCAAAACTTTTCTGCCGCCAACAGTTGCCATTCTTGATCTAAAACCGTGTCTTCTTTTACGCACCAATTTGCTTGGTTGCCAAGTTCTTTTCATATTTTACCTAATTTGCTTGATTTAATTCAAAAATCCGTAAAGAAGCTGCTTAGCGTGTTTTATAAATGAATTTATAATAACTTAAAATTAACAGACAACCTACCCTAAAATGAAGGGTGAGGAATTTATTCATATAAACTTTTAAATGCAAGAAAGTTTTTTTATTAATAAAGTAAACAGATCAAAAGTAGCATTTTACAAAACTTAATGACAAAATAATTAAAATCGCATCTTATGAGACTGTTGAATCCGAAAATTTTGCTCAATTAAGTAAGTGAAAGTCCAAGAAAATTTATAAAATGCTTTAAAACATAAAAGACCTAGCACTTCAAATTCACCAATAAAAGGACAAAATGCTACTGAAAAAAACACTAGAAATAACGGACAAAAATAGGGAGGAAAATCTTACTTTTTAATAGGACTATTTTTTGCATCAACCAGAACCACTTTTGGTTGGTATTTTTTTGCTTCATCTTCGCTCATTGAAGCATATGCAATAATAATAACTTGATCATCAACTTGAACTTTTCTTGCTGCCGCGCCATTAACTTGTATTGCTCCTGAGCCAGCTTTAGCAGGAATTACATAAGTTGTAAACCGCTCTCCATTATTTATATTTAAAACATCGACTTTTTCATGAACTAAAATTCCTGATTCAGCAAGCAAATTAGTGTCAATTGAAATTGAACCTTCATAATTAAGATCAGCCATGGTAACTGTAGCACGGTGGATTTTTGCTTTAAATAAAGTAAGTTGCATTTATTGAATTATTTTAATTAGCATATTTTTCTCTAAAATTACAAAATAGACTTTTTTTATCAAGCCCGAAAGCTATCAAATTTTCTAAATCATCTATTTACGCATATCAGAAACTAAAAGCGCCCAACCACTTTAAATAAAGAATCGATCGCTTCTGGATTTAACAAAGTTGAAATATCTCCATAATCTTTTTCACCATTAACTATTTTCTTTAAAATTCTACGCATAATTTTACCAGAACGAGTTTTTGGCAAATCCAAAACCACATAAATTTTTTCAGGACGAGCAATTGCACCAATTTGCTTTACAATAATTTCAGAAATTTCTTTTTCCAAATTTATTGTGCCATTTTTAACAATTACAAAAGCATATATACACTCACCTTTTATTTCATGAGGAACTCCAACAACTGCTGATTCGGAAACAAATTCATGAGAATTAATTGCTTCTTCAATTTCAGCAGTTCCAAGCCTATGTCCAGAAACTTTTATAACATCATCAGTTCTTCCAATAATTCTAAACAAACCATCTTCATTTCTCAAAGCTCCGTCTCCTGCGTAATATTTCCCTGCAAATTGCTCAAAGTAAGTTCTAAAAAACTTACTTTTGTCACGCCAAATTCCTCTGGCCATAGAAGGCCAAGGTTGCTTAAAACATAAATTTGCCACTTTATTATTTTCTACAATTTCATTCCCTAAGTCATTAATTAAAGCTGGTCTAATTCCTGGCAAAGGAAGTCCAGCAAAGGCTGGTTTACTATCAAAAACTCTAGACATTGAAGAAATTAAAATTCCTCCTGTTTCAGTTTGCCACCAAGTATCCACAATTGGACATTTTTTGTTACCAATCTTATCAAAAAACCATTGCCAAGCTTCTTCATTAATTGGCTCTCCAACTGTTCCTAAAGTTTTTAAAGATGATAAATCAAAACCTTTTACAAATTCGTCACCTTTTTGCATCAATGCCCTTATTGCTGTAGGAGCAGTATAAAAAATATTTACTTTATGCTTTTCAATAATCTGCCAAAATCTTGAATGATTTGGATAAGATGGAATACCCTCAAACATAACAATAGTTGAAGCATTCAAAAGAGGGCCATAAACTAAATAACTATGCCCTGTAATCCAACCTATATCTGCTGTACAAAAATGCACGTCATCTTCTTGATACTGAAAAACATTTTTAAAGGAATATGCCGCATAAACCATATAACCAGCAGTTGTATGCAAAATTCCTTTTGGTTTTCCAGTTGAACCAGAAGTGTAAAGAATAAACAAAGGATCTTCTGAGTCGCAAATTTCAGCTTTATGTTGATTAGAATATTTTTTAATTTCATCTTGCCAAATCAAATATTTGACAGAATTTATTGTTTGTAACTCACTTTTAAGGCTTTTATAAACAATTACCGACTCTACAAATTCATAATTCTTAACAGCATCATTAACAATTTCCAGTAAATTAATTTTTTTATCACCGCGGGAAAGCAAATCAGAAGTGATAACTATTTTTGCTTCACTATCTTGAATTCTTCCAGATAAAGCTTGAGAAGAAAATCCAGCAAAAATTACACAATGTACTGCGCCAATTCTTGCGCAAGCAACCATTGCAAACAAAGCTTCTGGAATCATAGGCATATAAATTATAACCCTATCACCCTTTTTCACTCCTTCTGCTTGCAACATATTTGAGAATCCACAAACCTGCTGATACAATTCTTTATAGGTTATTTTCCGATTTTCTCTTTGAGGGTCGTTTGGTTCCCAAATTATAGCAGTTTTATCACCGAACTCATCTAAATGACGATCTAAGCAATTATAAGAAATATTTGTTTTTCCGCCCAAAAACCACTCTATTTGGGCTTTTTCTAAGTCACAATTTGAAACTTTTTCCCATTCTTTAAACCAGCTAAAGTTTTTAGCAATCTCACCCCAAAATCTATCAGCATCACTAATTGCTAACTTGCATTGTTTATCATAATCATCTTTTGACTTTACATGAAACATAAAAAAACCTCATTAAAATTTTAATAAGTGCTTTCATCCTAAGCGAAGCCCAAGGTTTTGTCATTCTGAGGGAAGCGAAGAATCTCAGGCAATAAGCTCCGAAATTTAACTTCTAGATCCTTCGCTTACTCTCAGAATGACATTGCTTTTTGAAACAGACAATTAAAACCCTAAACACTTCTAATAAAATCTTTCGCCAAACCAATCAAATCCCATAAAACATCTCTAATTTTAGCATCAAATCCTATATTCTTTTTTGCCCATTCTTTTAACCATGGCCTCGCAATTTGCCACATATTTAGATCTTTATCCAATAGAACTCCAACACCTTCAACCAAAAGCAAAGTTTTTTGAAGTAATAATAACTCAGGTTTAGTCACCATGTTATAATCACGAGTCATGGTAAGTAAGTTCTCCAACAAACTAGCCAAAGAAATATCTCTGACATTTGCCCCAACAATTGTTTCTCCAATTTTACGACAAGATAAAGACAAAGAATCAACATTAACATCTTTTGGTACTAAGCCAGCTTCTATATGAACTTGCGCAACTCTTTTGTAATCTTTATTCAAAAAACCAATTAAAATTTCAGCAACTGCAATTCTGGTTTTTTTATCAATCATTCCCATAATTCCAAAATCCACCACCGCAACATCTCCATTTTTCATTAAAAACAAATTTCCTGGATGCATGTCAGCATGAAAAAAACCATTTCCATAAACTTGAGTAAAATAACTAACAACAAAATTCTCAGCTATTTTTTTCTTATCAAAATTACTTTCTGAAATAACTTCTTTATTTGAGAAAGAAACTCCATCTATAAATTCTAGAACTAAAACTTTTTTCGTAGAAAACTTCCAAAAAACTTCTGGAACATAAAAACCTTTTACATTTTTCAAATCTTCCTTCAATTTCGAAGCATTTGCCGCTTCTTGCAATAAGTCTAATTCACTTTTAGCAAGTTCTTCTAATAGTAGCGCAATATCCGACAAGCTTTTAGCTAAAAATTTAGAAAGTACTCGCGTACCTTTTATTATAATTTTCAACGAATCAATATCACGCACTACAATTTTATCAATTCTAGGGCGTAAAATTTTCACTGCTACACGTTTTCCATCAAAAGTTGTTGCTTTATGGACTTGAGCAATTGATGCAGCCGAAATGGCCTGAAAATCAAATTCTAAGAATATTTTGGTAAAATCAGAATATTCTGAATTTAAAACTTTTCTTACTTCCTTTTCAGAGAAAGCTGGCAATGAGTCTTGAAAAGAAGAAAGAGTTCTAGCCAAGTTTTCTCCAACCAAATCAGGTCTTACTGATAAAATCTGACCCAACTTGATGAAAGATGGACCAGCAAAACGCAAGAAGCAATATATCGAACGATTACGAAGGAAAGGATATAAAACGAAATAAAAAACTAGTAATAAAAATAATCTAGCAAGATTAAACACAATTTAACCAATTTTTATTAGTTACCCGCAGGAGCGTCAGACACAGGAACAACTGGAGTAGTAGCAGATCCTGTTTGACCAACATCTACATGTATTTTACTTAGGTCAACTTCTAATCCAGCCCAGCTGAATAACTTGGTTAAAAGTTTAGACAAAATATCTATAACGCTTGAGGAAACTTCCTGAATTCTTGAAACTATCAATTTAAAAGCATTAGCAGCTTCAGGAGACAACTTAAGAATCGTCACAACTTCATCAACCGTAACAATATTCAAGAGCAGCATTACGAATAAAATTGAAAAAGTTGTAGAGATAAGCAGTATAACACTTCTAAAAGCTGCAGTAGACAAAAGATCGCCAATTATCATTTTATTAAAAAAATATGGTTAACTTAGAGGAATTTAATATTTCTGAACTTTAAAAATTATTTTCAATAGCACAACTTTTATTTAATAAAAATTATTAAATTTAGTATCTAATTTAAAGTTAAATTTTCCAACACATTTAAATTTTATAAGAAGTTAAAAGCTGCTACTTACTTATCAAACGACATTAGATTAAAGTGTATTGAAACATAATTATAATTGATAAAACTTTAAAAACTTCTATATCACAAAAAGCATTTTTTAAACAAGTTATTCTAGCTTGATATAATATCAAAAAAGCCAATCTATTATTAGAACTATTCTGTAATTTCTTTTTTAATCCCTTCAAAACCATGTTTTATCTGCTTTTTCATAGCTTTCTCATCAAAACATCTACCATAATAAATAACAGGTGTTATTGGACGAGCGTTATAGTGCTCCTCGATTAAATGAGCAAAAGTCATATCAAAAACTTTTTCTTGTTTTGAAGTGATTTTGAATTTCACATCCCCACTTTCAGATATACAATAACCCTTTCTTTGCAAAAGTTTGATCAAAAGTTTGTTTTCAGCTTTTGTTATCTTAGGATTCTGAATATCGGGTCCAGAATTTGGGTAAGATTTATTATACTCTTCGCTTACCAAAAATATAAAATAGTCACCACTTTTAGCAGCACTTCTTTCAACTTTTCCATAACGAGACAAGTCCCCTTCACAAGAAACTAACAAAATAAAAAAAGGCAGCAATCTCACGATTGAACTGCCTTTTTTTAGAGTAAATAACTTTATGATATTACGAATTTGATTCATTATTGCTTGCGTAGTCAAAATCCATTTTTTCTTTAATTCTTGAAGCTTTACCGGTTAATTTTCTTAAGTAGTAAAGTTTTGCTCTGCGAACAACACCTTGTTTTAAAACTTCAACTCCAGCAAGCAAAGGTGAATAAACTGTAAATTTTCTTTCAACACCAACACCACTGCTAATTTTTCTAACAGTAAAAGTAGCAGCATAGTTTGAAAAGTCTTTAGTTCTAGCAATTACAATACCATTAAAAGCCTGTATCCTTGTAGTAGCCCCTTCTGTAATCTTATACTTAACGCTAACTGTATCACCAACTTTAAAAGATGGAAGGTCTGCACCTCTTGCTTCCTTAATTTTTTTGACTTGCTCTTGCGCAAAATTTGAAATTAAATTTGTCATTTTTCTCCTTTAAAATTTAAATTAAGCTGCTTTAGCTTCTTTTTCCACTTCAAAAACAGGCGTTACAACTCTGTCAATAATTTCCATTACAGCCATTGGGGCTTTATCTCCAGTTCTAAAGCCATATTTCAGAATTCTTGTATATCCACCATTTCTTGAAGCAACTCTAGGCCCAATTTCTTTAAAAAGTTTATCAGCAATTGATTGATTCCCAAGAATTGATACAACAAGACGACGATTCGCCAAAGTGTCTTTTTTTGCTAAAGTAATGACTTTCTCAATAAATGGTCTTAGATCTTTTGCTTTAGGTAAAGTTGTTTTTATCAAACCATTTTGAATAAGAGCAATTGCTAAGTTACGAAATAAAGCTTTTCTGTGAGCACTATTTCTGCTTAATTTTCTGCCTTTAATTGCGTGTTTCATTTTATTTACCGATTATTTTTAAGAATACTTCCAAGAGATA
>CAZENB010000035.1:0-16720 GCA_964513555.1 uncultured Rhizobium sp.
ACCGACGCATAAAAGCTTTGCAGGCTCTTGCATTACCACTTTGCTACCCAGCCTTGTAGTTTTATTTAAAATGATAAAAAGAATTTTTTCAAATAAATAAAAACATTAGATTTTAATAATCTAATCATTAAAAAAAATATTACAAGTTTTGCATCCTTAATTTAACACAAGAAGTAATTTCAAATTTAAATGCCAAGTAAAATTCTTTATTCACAATCATTCAAAAATCAGCCAAACAAAAGCTCTTTGGAAAAATATCGCAAAGAAATAAAAGAATCTTATGATAAGTTAAAAAACGAAATCAAAAACAAAAAACTAGCCGCAATTGATATTGTTTTTAATCAAGATGATCTAAAAGATTTTACTAAATTTGCTAAAAAAATTTCTACTTTCAAAAAAATTATGGTTCTTGGTGTTGGAGGCTCAAGTTTAGGAGCCAAAACTCTAGCATCACTAAAAGATCAAAATAAAGTTGAGTTTCTTGAATCAATTGATCCCACAACTATAAAAAATTCTTTAGATAAAATTGATTTAGAAAAAACCTTCTTTCTAGTTATAAGTAAATCAGGCGAAACAATTGAAACAATTTGTCAAACACTTATTATAATTGAAAAATTCAAAAAAATAAAAAATAAAAATTTCAATAAACAATTTCTTTTCGTTACACAATCTCTTGATAATTCAATTGCTAAAATTGCACAAGAAATAGGTTCTGAAATTGCCAATCACCCAAATCAAATAGGTGGCAGATATTCTTGTTTCTCAATTGTGGGATTATTGCCTGCTTTATTATGTGAAATTGATATTAAAAAAGTCAGAATTGGCGCACAAAAAGTGTTGGATAACTTTATTAATGATCAAGAAATCAAAAACTCATGTGCTCTTCAACTATGCTTATATGATCAAGGTTTTAACAATAACGTTATAATGCCATATATTGATAGCTTAAAAAACTTTACTGATTGGTATCGTCAACTTTGGGCAGAATCATTAGGCAAAAATGGATTTGGATCAACTCCAATAAACTCTATGGGAACTGTTGATCAACATAGCCAATTACAACTTTATCTTGAAGGTCCAAAAGATAAATTTTTTACTTTTATCACGCAAAAAAATCATCAAAACAACTTCTCCATAAAAGATCTAAAATCTTGTAAAACTTTATTTGGTGGTAAAAAACTTGATGAAATTGTTAAAGTAGAACAAAATACAACTATTGAAGTTTTAAATCGTAAAAAATTACCAATTAGAATATTTGAAATAGAACAAATTAATGAAGAAGTCTTAGGGGCTTTGATGATGCAAATGTTTTTAGAAACAATTTTAATTGCCTATGCTAAAAAAATTAATCCTTTTGATCAGCCAGCAGTTGAACTAAGAAAAGATTTAGCTAAAAAAATCTTAAAGAAATGAAAAATTATAATCATAGAAACTGCTTAATTTTTCTTCTTTTTGCATCAATTATTGCCCTTTCTTCTGCTTACATTGCTGAATATGCTTTTGGCATAGAACCTTGCATTTTATGTTTCTACCAACGCAAACCTTTTTTGCTTATTATTGCAATTTCAACTATTATTTTAACATTATTTAAGAAAGTCAAAATCCAAAAATTTGGATTAATTTTATGTATTTTTCTTTTAGCTATTAATTGCGGAATTTCTCTTTATCACAGTGCTGTTGAAAAGAAAATAGTTGATGGGCCAAATACTTGCTCAGCTGAAAATTTAAATGAAATTGATGATGTAGAATCTTTAAAAACTGCTTTAATGAAAACTAAATCAGTCAGATGTGACGAGCCTGCATTTTTTTTCTTAAAACTTACAATGGCTAATTGGAATTTTATTTACTGCCTTATTTTGTTGATAATAAGTACTAGAATCTGGATCAAGAAAAAATAATTTTAATTTTAATTTATTTACTATTAGAATTTCAGAACCTAAATTTCCTCACAATTTCAGGCTGTCATAGCTCAGGGGTAGAGCACTTCATTGGTAATGAAGAGGTCGCAGGTTCGATTCCCGTTGACAGCACCATTTTTAGGAAACTTCACAAAAAAACTTACTCTTTTCAAGTATTTACTTTTAAAACTCGCACTAAAAGCAATAAATCAAAACAATTAAACTATTACAAACTTTTCTTACCTGGTAATTTTGCAAAAATTGGATCAGTGATCTTATTAGTTAACAAAGTGCAAAACCAAACTGTAAAAAATAAAGGAAAAGGAAAGGAAATACGTGATTTATTTTTTCTAAGACCGCTGATTATTTTTTTTGCACATAGTTCTGGCTTCATAATAAATGGCATTGGAAATTCATTAACATCAGTCATTGGAGTTTTTATATAACCTGGACAAATCACATTTACTTCAATTCCAAAAGAAGCAAGATTACCTCTTAAAGCCTCACCATAAACTCTAACAGCAGCTTTACTGGCCGAATATGCTGGAGAACTTGGCAAACCTCTAAAACCGGCAAGAGATGAAATAATAGCTATTTGACCTTTTTTACGTTCTTTCATTTTTAAGATTATTGGATTAATTGTGTTTAAAACACCATCAACATTAACTGCAAAAATTTCTTTTATTTGTTTGCTTGACTCAATTCCAGAAGCGGTTCCTGCAGATATTCCGGCATTTGCAATTACTAAATCAATTTGAAAATTTTGTTCAATTTCAGAAATCCAATTCAACATTTTTTGTTCATCTTTAACATCAATTTTGTTGCAAAAAACATTTATTTGCGAATTTAATTCTTGGCAAATTTGTTTTACCTCTTGTAGTTTATCAAGGTTTCTTGCGCCCAAAAATAAACTCACAGCTTGTTTGCTATAAGCAATTGCCAAGGCTTTTCCAATTCCACTGCTGGCGCCAGTAATTACAATATTTTGAGGATTTTGCATAAATGAAATATAAATTTATTACTTTTGAAGGAGTTGAAGGCAGTGGTAAATCAACCCAAAGTAAAAAGCTATATGAGTTTTTACTAAGCAAACAAATTGACACCATTCTGACCAGAGAACCCGGAGGCGCAAAGGCTTCAGAATTAATTAGAAATATTTTAATTTCAGAAGAAATAGAAAAGTTAGAACCAAAAACTGAATTACTTCTTAATTTCTCTGCTCGTCTGGAACATATAGAGAAAACTATCAAACCAGCGTTAGAGAAAAACAAAATTGTTATTTCGGATCGTTTTTTTGACTCAACTTATGCTTACCAAGGTAACGCTTTTGGTCTTAAAAAAACTCTGATCGATGAAGTAAAAAAAATTTCAATCGGAAATTTTGAACCAGAAATTACTTTTTTAATTGATGTACCAATTGAAATTTCATTTGAAAGAATAAAGAATAGATCTGACAATAATCGTTACGAAAAACTTGGCTTTGAATTTCATCAAAAAGTTCGCGAAGGATTTTTGCAATTAGCAAAAAATCACAACAGAATTATTTTAATTGATGGACACAAAAATGAGAAAGAAATTTTTAATGAGATAATTAGTTTTTTATTTTAGTAAGATAATTGCGATTCTGAAGTTATAAAATCTTAAAGATAACAATTAAATTATTTTAACCCTAAACAAAGTAAATTTATGAAAAAAAGAAATAAAATATCATTAATTGGTGCAGGCAATATTGGTGGAACACTAGCTCACTTAATTGGCCTTAAAAATCTTGGAGATATTGTTGTATTAGACGTTAATGAAGGAGTTGCTAAAGGAAAATCTTTGGATATTGAACAATCTTCGGTAATAGAAGATTTTGATGCAAATATTACTGGTACTAACAGTTATTCTGACATTAAAGATTCTGATGTTATTATTGTTACTGCAGGAATTGCTAGAAAACCAGGAATGAGTCGCGATGATTTAATTGCAACTAACAGCTCAATCATAACCTCAGTTGCTCAAGGAATTAAAGAACATGCTCCTAATGCTTTTGTAATTGTGATTACAAACCCATTAGACGCAATGGTTTATGTTATGCAAAAAGTTTCTGGACTACCAGCAAATAAAGTTGTTGGAATGGCTGGAGTTCTTGACTCTTCAAGAATGTCACTTTTCTTAGCTCGTGAATTTAATGTTTCTGTTGAAGATGTTGTGGCTTGCGTTTTGGGCGGTCACGGTGACACAATGGTACCATTAATTAGATATTCTTCTGTTGCTGGTATTCCTCTTCCTGACCTAATAAAAATGGGTTGGACCACAAAAGAAAAAATTGATAAAATTGTACAACGCACTCGTGATGGTGGCGCTGAAATTGTAAAACTCCTTGGAACTGGATCGGCATTTTATGCACCAGCCTCTTCAGCAGTTGTTATGGCAGAAAGCTATCTTCAAGATAAAAGAAGAGTATTACCAGTTGCAGCCAATCTAAATGGTGAATATGGAGTTAAAGATTTATATATCGGAGTTCCAGCAATTATTGGTAAAAACGGTGTAGAAAAAATTGTTGAAATTCAATTAAACAATGAAGAACAAGAAATGTTCAACAACTCAGTTGATGCAGTAAAAAAGCTAGTATCTGAATTAAAGCTTTAATCTAGAGGTTACAAAGGTTCAGAAATTAAAAACTTCTGAACCTCAGAACAAATATGTCAAATTCAGAAATCAGAAAATCCAGATTAATATTTGCCTATTTTTGTATCTTAGCTGTATTTGTAACAATAATCATACGAATGTTTTTTGTTGTTCTTACAGGAGATAAAATAAAAGTCAGTGGAATTTATGATGAAAAAGGAGTAATCAAAAGAGGTGATATTTTAGACCGCAACAACACTCTTGTTGCAACAGATCTGCAGACTAAATCTCTCTATGTAAGTACTGTTTTGGTAAAAGATCCAGAAGCAATTGCCAGAAAAGTTTCAGAGATTTTTTCAGATTTGCCTTATAGTGAAGTTTTAAAAAAAATCACTGATGGAAAAAATTCTAAACAATGGGTTTTAATTAAGAGAAATTTGACACCAGCTCAATCTGAAATAGTAAAAAATCTAAAAATTGCCGGCCTACTTTTTGAAGATGACAGAATTCGCGTTTATCCACAAAAATCAATTGCAAGCCATATTATAGGATATGTTGATCTTGATCGCAAAGGTTTAGCTGGAATTGAAATGGAATATAACAAAGAGCTTGAAAAAAAAAGCGAAAATCTTCAGTTAGCGATGGATGTAAGAGTTCAAGATATTCTAAATAACGAACTAACCAATGCAATAGATGAATTTCACGCCAAAGCTGCAGCTGGGATAATCATTAACGTTAATAATGGCGAGATTTTAGCCCTGTCTTCTTTACCAGAATTTAACTTAAATTTACAGCATGAAGCCAATCAAGATCAAAGATTTAATAGAGTAACAAATGGTGTTTACGAACTTGGATCTGTTCTTAAAATTTTCACCAATGCCTTAGCTTTTGAAGAAAATTTAGTAAAAATTAATGATGTTTTTAATGTTAGCGAACCAATCAAATACGGACGTTTTACAATTAGAGACGACCATTCTGTAAAAGATGAAATGACTGTAGCTGAGATTTTTGCTTATTCTTCAAACATTGGAACTGTTCAAATTGCACAAAAAATTGGAGCAGAAAAACAAAAAGATTTTCTGGAAAAAATTGGTTTACTTAAAAAATTGAATGTTAAGTTTCCTGGTCTTGGTCATCCAATTTATCCAAAAAATTGGCGAGAAATAAATCTTTTTACAATTTCCTATGGACACGGTATTGCAATTACTCCACTACATATTGCTATGTCAACAGCAGCAATGGTAAATGGTGGAATTTTATATGATCCTTCATTTTTAAAACTAAATAAACAACCCGATGGAAAAAGAGTAATAAAAGAATCAACATCAAATGTAATGAGAGTTTTAATGCGTCAAGTTGCAACAAGTGGCACTGGAAGATTCGCAAATGTTGAGGGCTACGAAGTTGCTGGAAAAACTGGTACAGCAGAACGTGCAGAATTTGGTAGTTATAATGAAAAACAAACTATAGCATCTTTTGTGGCTGCTTTTCCAATTTCCAAACCTAAATATTTAGTTTATATTTTATTTGATCGTCCAAATTCAGCTTTCAATACTGGTGGTATGGTTGCAGCACCAGTTGCCGGCAGAATTGTCAAAAACATTGCACCAATTTTAGGAGTAACACCTTCTGAATCAGTTATTTCACCTATGAAAGAAGAAATAATTAAAGAAAATCACTGATTGTAAAAATAGATAATCAGAAATGGCAAGCTCTTGATAAAACTATTCCGCAAGAAATTGCTACATTTAAAGATCTCATGTTATTTTTCATAGGAATAAAAATCCTATGATCCGCAATTTCAGCAACCCATTCTGGCACTCCCGCACTTTCTTTCCCAAACATTAAAAAATCATTATCTGTAAACTTGAAATCCCTGTAATCAACGCTAGCTTTGGTTGAAGCCAAAACAAGACGATAATTTTTAGCTTTAATTTCAGTTTCATAAAACTCTTCAAAAGAAGTATGAAGAAAAATTTTTGCTTGAAATATATAATCAAGAGCAGATTTTTTAACTCTTTGCATATCAAATGGAAAACCACATGGCTCAATAATATGAAGCTCAACGTCAAAACCAACGCAAGTACGAATTATGGTTCCAACATTTCCAGCAATATCTGGTTGAAATAGAACAACTTTTGTCATTTTGGATCAAAGTGATTAATTTATTAATTATTATATTTTTTTGTAAAATTCTTTATTTATTAATTTTAATCTTTAAAAAATACACTCCTTATATAAATATTTTACAATTTATTTTTTAAATAATGACAGAGACAGTTAAAATTATTTTCGTTCAGAAAGGAGAAAAGAAAGAATTTCAAGTACCAGTTGGGACTTCAGTTCTTGAGGCTGCACACAATAATGACATTGATTTGGAAGGTGCTTGCGAAGGGTCTCTTGCTTGCTCAACTTGTCACGTTGTAGTTGACAAAGAATTTTACGAAAAACTTGAAAGCCCAAGTGAAGATGAAGAAGATATGCTTGATTTAGCTTTCGGATTGACTCCAACTTCAAGATTGGGTTGCCAAATAATTATGACAAAAGAGTTAGACGGGCTTACACTAATAGTACCTGACGAAACTCGTAATGTTTCAATATAATAACTACTAATTTTTAAAAATTATGAGCAGAGACGTTTTTACAAAATTAATTGTTGTCGTTGTAATTCTAGGATTAGCGCACGGCATTTTCTGGTTTTTCAAAGCTGGACAAATCGAAAAAAATATTAACAACTTTGTGAGTGCCAACAGTGCCAACATATCAGTTGGAGAAGTTGAAGTATCTGGATTTCCTTTCTCTCAAAAAGTCTCTGTCAAAGATTTGAAGTTCACACTTCCTCATTCTTCAATCAACAGATATCAAATTTCTGTTAGAGAATTAGAAGCTACTTCTAGAATTTTTGGAAGTGATTTTCAAGTTTCGCTAAAAGAACAAGTTACAGTACAAGACTCTGAGAGCAGCATTTCTGGTTATGTTGAATTCACATCTCAACCAGTAATAAACTTTACTATCTCTGATGGCTCTTTTGAAAAGCTAACTTACAAAGATTCTGGTCATAAAGTTTTTGATGCAGAAAAAAATGTTCTTTTTGCAACAAGCTCAGCTCAAATTAACTTTGAATCTTCAATCCAAGATGATGGAAAAGTCAAAAATATCATTACTGCTGACGTAAAAGAAATTGAAGGTTTTGATATCATTAGCGTTTATAAAAACTCTTCTGAAAGAAAAATTATTGATGGAATTAAAACTGGTGAAGTTTCAATTGGAAGTTCAGTTGCAATACCTTCTCAACCTTCTGATGGAACTGATGAAGCAGTTGCCGCTCCTTCTGCATCAATCTCTCCAAACAAAGTAATTTTGGAAAATAGCACAACAACAAGTGCTGACAATTCAGTAAAAACAGCTACAGTTTCAAATAACTCTGCGAACCCAACCTCTACTACTCAGAACCAAGAGGTTGCTGCAAACAACAATAATGCTACATCAGAAATAACTGAATCTTCTCCAAATCAAATACCTGCAAATGCTGATGTTGCAGTAATTTCTGCCGAAACTGCAATTAAAAGTAATTTTGCAATGAACTTGGAGTACGAACTTGTACCGCTTTCTACCGAACAGTCTCAAAACTTATCTGATCCTACGCAACAAGTTCAAGAAAATGCTCCTCAATATAGCAAAGTTGTGAATATTAAAACTTTAGAATTCTCAAATTCACTTTACAAAATCTCAATTAACGGACAAATGAACATCTTCCAAGATGACACTTATCCTTCTGGATCGGTTTCTGTAAAAGTAGAGAATTTAGATAATCTACTAAATCATCTAAGCAATGGATTAAGTCAAATTGCTGAGCAGAAAAAACCTGAGACTGAGATTAAATCATCAGACTTATCTGTGGTTGACGGAGTTACCGCTTCCAATCAATCAGTTACTGATAATAACACTGCTTTTGCCGATCCTTATCAAAACTTCTTGCAAAAACTTGTTTCAGGTCTTCCAGCAATAACAAAGGAAATTGCTCAGAAAAATCAATTATCTGATTCTGTTTCTGCAACTTTTGATATAAGAAGAGAAAAAAATATCGAGTTTTTAGTAAATGAAACTCCTTTGCGCGAAATTCTTGGCAAATTCTAATTAATGAAAATTTCTGATATTTTAACATTTGCTAAAATTCAGTTAGAAAATTCGGGTGTGAGCAATAGTAAGTTAGATTCTCTAATTTTACTTTCTCACACCCTTTCTTTTTCAAAAGAACAAATAATTTTTAATCCAGATTTTAACTTAACATCTGAACAAGAAAAAACCTTTTTGGAATTTATAAAACGTCGCTGTGAACGCGAACCAGTTTCTCACTTAATTGGAAAAAGAGAATTTTACGGTCGTAATTTTATTGTAACTTCTGATGTTTTAGATCCGCGCCCAGACTCTGAAACTTTAATTGAATTAGTTCTAAAAACCTTCCCCAACAAAAAACAAAATATACAATTTCTGGAAATTGGTTGTGGTTCTGGTTGCCTGGTAATTACGCTTTTAAAAGAGTTTGAGAATTCTATAGCTTATGCTCTTGATATCAGTGAGAAAGCTTTAGAAATTGCCAAAAAAAATGCAAAACTAAATGAAGTACAAAACAGAATTAAATTTTTACAATCCGATATACTATCTGCACTAGAAAATAGTGAAACCAATAATTTTGCACCAAAATTTGATCTGATAATTTCAAACCCACCTTACATACCATCACAATATATTGAAGAACTCGAACCAGAAGTAAGAATATTTGAACCACGAATTGCACTTGACGGAGGAAATGATGGACTTGATTTTTACCGTAGAATTGCTTCTGATGCAAAGGATTTTCTCAAAGAAAATGGTAAAATAATTTTAGAAATTGGCATCAAACAAGAAGAAGAAATCGTCAAAGTTTTCACCTCTCAAAACTTTACATTTCTTGAATCAAAAAAAGATCTAGCAGGAATTATTCGGGTTTTGAGTTTTTCTGCAGAGAACTAGAATCAATGCATGATTATACAAATTCCTCTATTTATTCAAAAAAGTGAGAATTATATCACCAAACACATAGAAACTGTTATCCTAAGCGAAGCGAAGGATGAAAGTTTTATTAATAATTGAATTATGTTTGACGTTTATCCAATAGCTAATAAGCTGAAAACTTACTTTTTGCGAATGTTTAAAAATCTGATTAAAAATTTAAAAAGTCTCCATCGAAGTAGCGGTGATTTTGGGGGCTAGGACAGTTTTAATTTTAATTATCTATCTTTATTTGAGAAAACCAATATAAAGCAGAAGAAAATTACTGCAAAGACTTGCTTTATTGCAGCGAAAAACTAGCAAAAAGATTGCAATCTTGGGCAAGAGAAGATAAAATTGGAATAGAAATTGCAAATGAAACTTTTCAAAAAAGTGGTTTTAAACTTACTGGATTAAGCTAAGTTTTGGCAGAACAATCAAAGTTACCTTAAAAATTCTACAGAAGAATCGATAACAAAAATTTCATCAACTGACGAAAAAAGATTTCTTCACTCAACGCCACTTCCTTCTGTAGATTCAAGTAGTTCAGTACAAGCTATACTAGATAATAAAGGACAAGAAAGAAAATGATAATTGCTCAAGAAATTGCACAACTCAAATTAGAAAGAAAAAAACTTATTGGCAAAAAAATATCCTTTGTACCAACAATGGGAGCTTTGCACGAAGGTCATTTAGCTTTGGTTAAATATGCTAAGGAAATTGCCGATTTTGTTATTGTCAGCATTTTTGTAAATAAAACCCAGTTTAATGATTTATCTGATTACGAGAAATATCCTCGTCAAGAAGAAAGCGATCTTGATAAATTGAAAAATGCTGGAGTTGATTTGGTTTTTTTACCAAATTCACAAGAAATTTTTGCCGACGATTTTTCTTTTAAAATTATTCCAACCAAATTAACCAATTGTTTATGCGGATCAACTAGGCCCAATCACTTTGATGGTGTTGCTTTAATTGTGACAAAACTTTTTAATTTAGTGCAGCCAAATATTGCAATTTTTGGACAAAAAGATTTTCAACAATTAGCAATTATAAAAAGAATGGTTCGTGATTTAAATTTTGATATTGAAATTTTTTCACACCCAACTTTGCGTGAAGAAAGTGGTCTTGCTATGTCTTCACGCAATCAAAGACTTTCAGAAAATGGCAAAGAAAAAGCAGGTAATATTTTCAGAATTCTAACGGAAGTTAAAAATAAAATTAAAAATTCTGAGGAAAAAATTGATTCTCTCCTAAAAGAGAAAACTCAAGAGCTGCTTTCCCTAGGATTTGAAAAAGTTGATTACTTAGAAGTGCGCAAATCAGAAAGTTTGGAACTTGTTACAAAATTTGACAGTACAGAAAAAACCAGAATATTTGTTGCCGCTTATTTAGAAGGCATTAGGCTTATTGATAATTTAGAACTTTAATTTTTCGTCATTACGAAGATATTTGCTTTTTAGTAATCCGTTTCTGACAATTGTTTTGTGAAATTTTTTCACCGAAATAACAGAATTAAAAAACCAATAAACTATAACAAATAACTATGGAAAAACTTCCAAGAATTGCTGCAAAAAGTCCTTTCAAAGTTGAAGTTGAAGCTGGAAAAACTTACTCTTGGTGTTCTTGCGGATTTTCTCAAGTTGAACCATTTTGTGATGGTGCTCATAAAGCATTTAAAAATGAAGATGGAACCAGCATTATGAAATCTTTAAAATACACTCCAAGCGAAACAAAAGTTGTGGCATTTTGTGGCTGCAAACAAACAAAAACACCCCCTTTATGTGATGGAAGTCATTATAAAATTTTTTAGCACTGCTTAGAAAATGAGAAAAAAAACAAAGATTAATTTTTCTAACTTACTTGCCTTAACGCCTTTTTTTAGGCCTTACTTACGCGAAATAATTTTTGCTTTAATAGCTTTAATTGTAACATCTCTGACAATTCTGTTTTTTGGAGAAGTAATAAAATATTTAATTGATTATGGCTTCGTTCAGAAAAATGAACAATTCCTTAACTTTACTTTATTAGCTTTCTGCGGCGTTACTTTAATTATGGCTTTTGCTGGATATTATCGTTCTAGCTTAATCAATTCGGTAACAGAAAAAGCAATCAGCGATTTACGTAAAAAAGCTTATAATCACGTAATTACAATATCTGCTGAATTTTTTGAAGTTTTCAAATCAGGAGATGTAATTTCAAGACTCACGGTAGATACTGTTACACTTTACCAAATAATAAGTAATAGTATTTCATTTTTACTTAGAAATTTAATGCTTTTTATTGGCGGTATTGGCTTCTTATTTTTTACCAGCTTCAAGCTCACTTTAATTTCACTATTTCTAATCCCAATTGCAATTGCTCCAATAATTGTCATGGGGCGCAAAATAAAAAATCTCTCGACACAATCACAACAAGCAATTGCCTCTGTCACTTCGCATATTGAAGAAACAATTAACGGCATCAAAACAATCCAATCATACTTATGCGAAACAAAAGAAAGTAAAAACTTTTCTTACTTTGTTGATTTATCTCTCAAAGCTGCTTTGCAAAAAATTGCTCTTCGTGCTCTTTTAGTTGCTTTTGTAATTGCCTTTGCTTTTAGTGGAATTGCTGTTGTTTTATGGTTTGGCGGACATCAAGTTTTATCAGGAAAAATGACTTCTGGTGATTTATCTTCTTTTATTTTCTATTCCGTAATCTCAGCAACTTCTTTAGTTGCAATCAGCCAAATTTCTGGACAGTTGCAAAGTGCGTCTGCTGCCGCTGAAAGAGTTTTAGATTTACTAAAAATTGATTCACCAGTTAAAGAAGCTGAAAAAACAGTTCCTTTTTTAACACAACAAGAAATTACGATTAACTTTAATCAAGTAAGCTTTGCTTATCCAAGCAGAAGTGACTCTCCAATTTTAAATAATTTTAACTTACAAATAAAACCAAAAGAAAAAATTGCGATTGTTGGCGCAAGTGGAAGCGGTAAAAGTACTATTTTGCAACTTTTATTGCGTTTTTACGATGTTAGTAGTGGTTCAATTTTAATTAATGGATATGACATAAAATCTCTCTCTTTTGCTGACTTACGCAAAAATTTTGCATATATTTCGCAAGATTGTTTCATTTTTTCTGGCTCAGTTTTTGAAAATATAACTTATGTAAATCGCGAAGTAAGAGAAAGTGAAGTGGAAAGAGTTATTGAAGAAAATGAGGCATTACATTTTATAAAATATTTACCACAAAAAACTCATACTTTCGTGGGTGAAAAAGGAATTCAGCTTTCTGGTGGTGAGAAACAAAGAATAGCAATTGCAAGAGCCATCATTAAAAATTCACCAATCTTACTTTTGGACGAGGCGACATCTGCTCTTGATAACTATAATTCAGCAATTATTGATCAAGCAATTGCCAAAATTGCCAAAGACAAAACCGTCATAACAATTGCTCATAAGCTTTCATCGATTAGTTCTTCAGATAGAATAATTTTTATTCAAAATGGCGAAATCGCAGAAATAGGAAATCATCAAGAACTTCTTTTGAGAAATGGACTTTACAAAAAAATGTATGAAGCTGAACTGGCTGATATTTAGAAATTATAATACAGCAATATAAAATCTATTAAATTCAATGGTTATTGAGATTTACTACTTAAAAGTTAAAAAGGAATTTCATTAGGAAACTAAAATAATTATTTTTTCGGTAATTATCCCCTAACACACAATTCAATTCCTAATTCAAACTGCTATCCTGAGCGAAAGAGAAGAATCTCAGGAGTTTGGCTCTGAATTTAAACTTGCGAGATCCTTCTCTTTCGCTCAGGATAGCAGTTTTTTTATGTTTAATTGTATAATTCTCAAAAATAGCAAAGAGAAAATTTGACATATAAATTTTTTACTTGTAGAAATTTCGCCTCCTTTTGGTTAGATGATAGTTCTTTCAAACCAATATTATTTGTGAGACTGTTTTTCTTAAGGCGTATAAGTCTTAAATAAACTATTTTTGGACAGGTGGCCGAGTGGTCAATGGCAGCAGACTGTAAATCTGCCCGCGTAAGCGTTCGCAGGTTCAAATCCTGCCCTGTCCACCATTTAACTTAATACTTCATTTAAAGCATTAGCGGGTGTAGCTCAACGGTAGAGTTCTAGCCTTCCAAGCTAGCCGTGAGGGTTCGATTCCCTTCACCCGCTCCATTCTTATAAAAATTTTTTCTGGCGGAGTAGCTCAGTTGGTAGAGCAGCGGGATCATAATCCGCGTGTCGGGGGTTCGATCCCCTCCTCCGCTACCAATAATGAATATTAGACTTATTCTTAGAAAAAGTTTATTTTTACTACAAATTAAAAAAGACATTTATCTTAAAAAATTCTTTTACTATCAAATTTTAGTTGACTTTATAATTTCATCCAATTAGCTGGACCTTATCTGTTTCAAGATGTAATATATTTTTACATAGTTTAAATCGTTAAATTAGTTTCCGTATGAAAAGAAAATATGAGTCTGCACCACAAGAAAACACTTTAGTATTTGTAAACGAGTCATTACAGGAAACGGTTCTTGGAAAAAACGGGACTCTAGCTAATGTTGCTGCAGCTCTAGAACTTGGACATAAAGTTTACGTATATAAACTACCAGAAAAAGCACAAGATTTTCCTTCAAATCCAACAGATACACTAGAAGTAATTGAACTTGATCCGAGAGAAAAACATTCTCAAGATCTAATATCAAAATATAAAGAAAAGAACTCAGAACTAAAAGATCTTATTGCTAAAGCAGTTGAGAGTAAAGATCCAAATATATTAAAAACTTTTGTAAATGAGACAGTAGAAGATTTTTTAAATCTAAATGGTTATAAACTTCCTATCACACAAGTAGAAGTTCAAAATATTACAAACGTTATTCAAAGAATTGAACCGATGAATCCTCCTTTTCCTCCGAAAGGAAAAGGAAACTTAGCAGAAACACTTCATCAAATTAGAAGAGCCTTTCCTAATCTTTCTTTTAATTGTCCAATATATTATGATGAGACCGGACTTCCTCAGCTATTAATTGATAAAGACACTCCTCAAAGAATGAATGAAATTTTGCAATCATCAGGACAAGAAGTTATTGCAACGCCAACCCAAGAATTCAAAATCGGAGACTCAATTAAAGAAAAGTTCGACTCAATGTCGAGCGAATATTCATCATTATTTCCTGACAAAACCAATCCTAAAATTGTCTTAAAACCTAAAGATTCTGCGCAATCTCTTGGCGTTTTTTCGCTAGAATTTTCTTCCGATTCAACAGCTCATAATTTACAATCTATACAAAATTCAACACATGAATCGCTAAAAGAACAACAGCTGTATAAAATCAAAAAAGATCTTCCAGATTCTGAATTACAGCAAATTACTGAAACAATACTTTATTTAGAAAGCTTAAAAACCGACCCAAAAGAATATCAAAATAGAAGTAATTTAAAAATCTCAGAAATTGACAAAAGTTCACAAATTGCCACAGCAAGAAATTTGTATGATCATGAAATTTTAGTGCAACCTTTTTTAGAAGGCGTTAAATCAGGAGATATAAGAGCTAATATTGCAAAAAATAAAGATGGTAATTTTGAATTACTTGGCTTTACTTTTAGAAGAAGTAACAGAGTAAGTGATGACAAATTCACAACCTGTCTTACAACAGGAGGATCTTCACCTTTCCCCATTTCTCTTTTGACAGAAGAAGAACAAAAAGATTTACACCAAAAAGTTGACATAATGCTTGATTTGCTTAATAACTCTAAATTTCCTCTAAAAAATAAATATAGCAATACCTCTGAAATAGGAGTTGATTTCTTGCTTAAAGGAGATGGGAAAAAGGTTTTCTTAGGAGAGATGAATCATCATTGTCCAGCACTTACACCAATAAGTGAAATTATGAATTTTCTATCTTCGGGAAGAGAAGAAGATTATGATGGTGGTTTAAATTTAATTAAATCAGCAATTGCAGCTCAAAATTCTCGAACCCAAAGTCCTTCATCATCTTGTAACCAATTCAATGCCAAAATACTAAAAAAAGAAGCAGACAAAAGTTTAGGAAAATCTTAGTCTTGAATTTAAATACTTTAAATTTAACTACTTGCAATTAAGTTGCTAATTTCTTAGAATGCCTGCCCCTTTGTGAATTTATTTGTCAAAAATAAACTTAACAGCACATAAATTTTAAGTTAGAAAAAATTTCTTTGTAATTATGTCAAAAGAATTAGCTATCAGCACGCCGTTTTTTAGCGCAAACGTTGTCTTCATTAATGAACTTTATCAAAATTTCTTAAAAAATCCTGCTTCGGTTGATAAAACTTGGGCTGATTTTTTTACAGCTAATGCTGATGAGATAAAATCAGTTTTAGCTGACTATAACGGTCCATCTTGGGCAAAAAGAAACTTAAAAGTTGTTGGTGGTGAAGATTTTGATATTTCTTCAAACGCTAAAAAAGAAGTTAAAAAAGATGCAAAAGCTGGCGTAGCTCCAGTTTCTTCTGGGAAAGATTTAAACATTCGTATTGCCAACTTGTTGGAATCTTACAAAAGATTCGCACATTTAGCAGCAAACCTTGATCCAATTGGTTTGAAAGCTCCTGCTTATGTTGCTGAAATTGATCCAAAAAACCACGGAATTACAACTGAAGATTTAGAAAAAGAAGTCGAATTCCAGGGGCAAAAAGCTAAAATTGCGCAAGCGATTGAATATTTAAATTATGTTTATAAAAACACAGTTGGTGCTGAATTTGAATATATTCGTGATGCTGCACAAAAACAGTGGTTAGCTAGCGAGACTGAAAACGCTCTGCTTGCGGCAGTTTCAAAAGAAGAAAAAATCAAAATTTTAAAAGAAATTATCAGAACTGAAAGATTCGAGCAGTTCCTGCACAAACGTTTCCCAGGTGCAAAAAGATTCTCAGTTGAAGGTGGTGAAGCTTCGATCAACTCAGTTGAAAAAATTATCGACACGGCTGCAAAAGTTGGCGTGAAAAAAATCGTCATCGGTATGGCTCACCGTGGCCGCTTAAACACTTTAACTGGCGTTATGGGCAAACCTTATCACCAAATGATTTCTGAATTCAAAGGCACTCCGGGTTTTCCAGAAGGCGTGACTAAATCAGGCGACGTAAAATATCACATGGGTTATGCTTCAACTCGTGAAATTGCCGGCAACAAAA
>CAZENB010000036.1:0-4183 GCA_964513555.1 uncultured Rhizobium sp.
GACCCTCTCCTTGTAAGGGAGATGCTCTACCAACTGAGCTAATCACCCACTTAAAGAAATATTTTTGTTTTTTGTATAAGAACAAAAAACTGAACTCAAATTTGAAGAAAATTTGAGATGTAAACTACTAAAATTTTTTTAAATTTTTAGGGAAGTTACGACTATTTTATTTCCTATTACTAAAAAAGCAAAGGAAAAAACCCTCTTACATAAAAAATATTTATGTAAGAGGGTTTGAAAAGAAACTATTTTACAGAATCTTTTAAAGCTTTACCAGCAGAGAATTTAACTCTTTTAGAAGCTTTAATTTGAATTTCTTTTCCAGTTTGAGGGTTACGACCTTTTCTAGCAGCAGTTTTTACTACTTTGAAAGTACCGAAACCGATTAAGGTAACTACATCACCTTTTTTCAAGGCTTTTGAAGTAGCTTTTAAGAAAGCTTCTAAAGCAGCACCAGCATCTTTTTGAGATAAACCAGTTTGATTAGCGATTTCTTTGATTAAGTCTGTTTTGTGCATTGTTAGATCACTTTTAAATTGATAACTAAAACTTAACACATCTTAAGAGAAGAGCCTTATAAGCAAGCATCTCTGAAGCAATGTTGGTTTGCAAATTATATTGAAGAAATTTTAAAGCAACTATTAATTTATAAATTTTTTATCTGTGTTAGATTAACGCGCAGCTAGTTTGACGAAAATATAGTTTTTTGCGTTACAATAAAATCAAGCTTCTGATCGGTATTTTCAAATGGCAATAGATTGTAAGACCTTTGAAAATCATATGCTAGACCAATTGTAATGATTTTACTATTTTGTTTTTTTAGAGAGCTTATTGTGCGATCAAAAAATCCACCACCCATTCCAAGTCTTGATAAATTTAAATCAAAAGCTAAAAGTGGCAATATTATTATGTTTGGGAATGTTTTTGTACCATCTATTGGTTCTTCAATACTTTTAAAGTATTTATTAAATGTCAGTTCTTGATCTTTTTGATATAGTATGAAGTCAAGAGGAGAGTTTCTCTCAACAATTTTGGGATAACAAAAACTTATATTTTTATCAATAAAGTATTTTTTGATAGAGTTTGTATCAACTTCCTTGTTTGCTGAAATGTATAAAGAGAAAATCTGAGAATTGTTAGTTTGACAAATTTCTGGCAGTAAATTTTTGATAAAATTTTCTGATATTTGATTTGAAAATATCTCAACTTCTTTGCTACTTAAGTTGGATCTTTTAGTTTTAAAATTTTTGCGTAGGTTATTCTTATTAATATCCAATTTAATAATTTTTTACTTTATTAATAAGGTTTTCTATTTGTTTCGTTATTTCTTTAAGATTTATTAAAGAATTATCAGGCTCAGAATTAAAATTCTCTTTTTCTTCTGTACTTTGCATTTCGAGATTTTGTTCTGATTCTGCCATAATCATTAAAGCAGTAATGACTAATATTGTTTTTTCATCGGCATTTCTAATTATACTAGAAATATGATTGACCTTTTCATTTAATATTGAAGCAAGTGAAAGCAATTTTTCCTTCTCTTTGCTTTCACATTCAATTTTGTACTTTGATCTGCCAACTGCAATCTCAAAAATAGCCATGATTATGTTGTAATTAGTTTAGAAATTTTTATTAAATCGTTTTCAATATTGTCGATAATATTTTCACTTTCAGAACGTAGTTTATTAATCTTTTTTAAAAGAGATTCATTTTGTGAAGTAAGAAATTCGTTTTCTTCAGTTAATTTTGCGACAGTTTTTTGTAATCTATTAACTTCAATATTTAAGTTTTGAATTATATTTGCTTGCTGGATATTAGTTGATTTTATTGATTTCTCATCATTCTCGCTTGCTTTAAGCATTGTAGAACTAACTGAAGTTTCATGCAGCTTATCTAAAATTACTTGTTCTAAATATTCGAGAGTTGAGTAAATTTTTTCTTGTTCTAATTCAAAATTTTCCTTAGACATTTTTTTATTTGGTATGTAGTTCTTAAGTTCCTTAAAGCTTTTATTTAACTTCTGTAATCTTTATTAATTTTTATGTACTCCTCATTAAGGTCACATGTCCAAATTGTAGCACAATTATCTTTTTCACTTTTTTTAATTGCTAAATCTACTTCAATTAAAACGTAAGAGTTTTTTAAATATTCATGAACTAATTTCTCAACGTAATTTGGATGTTTGGCTCCATCTTTTGTTAATTCATAGTCGCCAATTTTTACAACTAATTTTTCTGGAGAAGCTTCCAAACAAGATTTTCCAACTGCCATTACAATTCTTCCCCAATTAGGATCACAGCCAGCAATTGCAGTTTTTACCAAAGGAGAATTACCAATTGAAAGAGCAACCTTTTTAGCTTGTTTTTTATCCGCAGCTCCTTTTACATGGATTTCTATTAGTTTTTTTGCGCCTTCACCATCAATTACAATCATCTGTGCCAATTCTAACATTAGATCTTTTAGAGCTTGTTTAAAATTTTCTAATTTAGAATCGGAAGCACTTGATATTAGGTTGTTATTTGCTGTTTTTGTTGCAAATAATAAAACTGTATCATTTGTCGATTGATCTGAATCTACAGTAATTGAATTGAAAGTGTCTTCTGTAATTTCTTTTAAAATTGAAGAAAGAGCTTCGGATGAAATATTTGCATCACAAAAAATATAACCAAGCATTGTTGCCATATTTGGTGCTATCATGCCAGATCCTTTAGCAAACCCATTAATTGTTATCAATTTAGAATCAATTTCACAGGTTTTAGTAACGAACTTTTCTTTGGTATCAGTTGTCATTATTGCTTTTGCAGCTTTATGCCAAAATTCTTCGTTATTGTCAGAGTTTTTTACCAAATTTTCAATTTGATTTGTTATAAGGTCAGAGTTAAGAATTTCGCCAATTACTCCTGTCGAAGAAATGAAAACTTCTTCTTCTTTACAATTAAGAATTTTTGAAACTTTTTTAGCAGTTTTTAAAACTGTTTCTTCTCCAATTTTTCCAGTAAAAGCATTAGCATTACCAGCATTAACAACTAAAGCTTTTGCTTTTCCGTGTTTTATATTTTTTTTGCACCATACAACTGGTGCTGCAGGCATTGATGATTGTGTAAAAACTCCAGCAACATTTGCCTCATTTTCAAAGTGGACTAGAAGCAGATCATCTCTATTTTTATATTTTATACCACAGTTTGTTGCAGCAATTTTTAAGCCTTTAATTACTTTCATTTTTTATTTCTTTTGAAAATTCTTTAACTTTTTTTAATGTTATTTCGCAAATTTGATCGCTGGATTTATTTTGTGTTAAGCAATTATCAATTTCTTTAACAAAAGCAGATCCAACAACAATTCCATCAACTCCAATTTTAGAAAAATCTCCTGCTTGTTTGGCTTCTTTGATTCCAAAGCCAATAACAACTGGCAGACTGCAAATATTGTGAATTTTTTCTAAATTTATTTTATTTTCTTCAATTTTTGCAGTTTTAGTTCCAGTAACTCCAAGCATTGAAATTAAATATAAAAATCCTGAAGAATTTTTGGCAATTTCTCTAATTCTTTGAGAATTTGTAGTTGGTGCAATTAGTTGAATTAAATCAAGATTGGATTTTTTTATATAAGATAGAATTTCCTCATTTTCTTCAATTGGTAAATCAACAATTAAAATTCCATCAACCCCTGATTTATAAGCTTCTGTAAAAAAAGTGTCGCATCCGAATTTAAAAATTGGGTTGTAATAGCTCATTAAAACTATGGGTGTATTAAAATCGTTTTTTCTAAATTTTTCAACCATTTGTAAGGTTTTTTTCAGTGTTGCGCCATTTTTAATTGCTCTTTTTGCTGCATTCTCAATTATTGGTCCATCGCCAGCAGGGTCAAGAAATGGGACACCAATTTCAATTATATCAACTCCATTTTTTGGTAATTCTTTTAAAATTTTAAAAGAAGTTTCATAGTCAGGATCATAAGCACAGGTATAGCCAACCAGAGCACATTGATTTTTGTTTTTTAGTTCTGAAAATTTTTGTTCAATTCTTTTCATAAGTTTACTCCTAAAGCTTTTGCAACAGTGAAAATATCTTTATCACCGCGGCCAGATAAGTTTACGATTATACTTTGATCTTTATTCATCTTTGCTGCTATCTTACAAGCAAAAGAAAGTCCGTGAGCAGATTCAAGAGCAGGAATTATTCCTTCA
>CAZENB010000036.1:4193-6064 GCA_964513555.1 uncultured Rhizobium sp.
AATTCTTGGAATGAATTAAGTGCTTCGGTATCGGTTGCACTTTCGTAGTTTACTCGACCAATGCTGTGCAGGTAAGCATGTTCAGGTCCAATTCCCGGGTAATCAAGTCCAGCAGAAATAGAATGGGCATCTTGAATTTGTCCATCATCATCTTGCAAGAAGAAAGTTTTGTTTCCATGTAAAACTGCTATTTCACCTTTTGAAATAGAAGCAGCATGTTCGTTGCTGCTTAGTCCTTTTCCAGCCGCTTCAACTCCAAACATTTTTACTGAACTGTCATTTAAAAAAGCATGAAATAATCCAATTGCATTTGATCCACCACCAATGCAAGCAATTAAAGCATCTGGTAATTTACCTTCTGCTTGAAAATGTTGTTCTTTTGCTTCTTTTCCAATTATTGAGTGAAAGTCTCTAACCATTGTTGGGTAAGGGTGAGGGCCTGTAACAGTTCCAAGAAGATAGTAGGTGTCATTTGCATTACTTATCCAGTCACGCATGGCATCATTTATTGCGTTTTTTAAACTTTGTGATCCAGTTTTAACTGCTATTACTTCAGCTCCTAGAAGTTTCATGCGAAATACATTTGGTGCTTGACGCTCAACATCTTTGGCTCCCATATAAATTTTACAAGGCATATTAAAAAGAGCACAAACAGTGGCAGTTGCAACTCCGTGCTGACCAGCTCCAGTTTCAGCAATGATGCGTTTTTTACCCATTCTTTTTGCTAAAAGAATTTGACCTATACAATTGTTAATTTTGTGAGATCCTGTGTGGTTAAGTTCATCTCTTTTAAGGTAAATTTTAGCTCCGCCATATTTTTTTGTAAGTTGGGATGCTAGGTAAAGAGGACTAGGACGGCCAACATAGTACTGCATATAATAAGCAAACTCTTTCTGAAATTGGTCGTCATTTTTAGCTTTTTCGTAAGCTTCTTGAAGTTCTAAAACTGCAGGCATTAATGTTTCAGCAACATATTGCCCACCAAACTGACCGAATTTTGTATTATTTGGTTGATTATATTCCATATTTGCTTTTTTTATTATGACTGTAGAAAGCCTTGTACCCTAAATAGAGATGAGAAAATAGCAAGTTTTTTTCAGAGTTATTTATAATAAATTATGCAGTTTTTATCGAGCTTTATCTGATGTTTTTAATAATACAGAAAAGAATTTTCTTATTTTTTAAGTTGACTTAGGTAAAAAATATCCATAATTTTCCTAAAAATTCCATAATTTTCCATGTATATCCAAAAAGATATGCAAATTTTCCAATAAAATTTGGAATAAAATACAATTGGAATATTTTTCTTCACTCAAGTGGAGAGCGACTTCATCGCAAAAAATTTCCAATATCAGTTTTTGAAATCCTGATATGTAAAATTTATAAAATTTACGATGGCATTATTTTTATCAACATTCACAAACAAAATTGATACAAAAGGCAGGGTTTCAGTGCCATCACAGTTTCGTGCTTCTTTGGTAAATAATGATTTTTCGGGAGTTGTTCTTTATGAGTCTTTCATAAACGAATGTATTGAAGGTTGTGATATTGAACGTATAAAAAAAATTTCCGAATCAATTGATAATTTAGATCCTTTTTCAGAAGAGCGAGATGCTTTTGCAACAGCTGTTTTAGGTGGTTCTTTTCAACTTACTATTGACGGTGATGGTAGAGTGATTTTACCAGAGAGTTTGCTTAAAAAAGCTAAAATAAAAGACAATGCAGTTTTTGTTGGAAAAGGTTCCACTTTTGAAATTTGGGAACCAAAACAATTTGAAGAATATATGGCGAAAGCCAAAAAAGAGGCAAAAGATAAACGAAATATGTTGAGGTTAGCGAAGTGAAAGTAAATCACGCTAGCTTAAATAATA
>CAZENB010000036.1:6074-16426 GCA_964513555.1 uncultured Rhizobium sp.
TTTAAAGAAATATTACAAGAAATGCTTGATAATTTGTCACCGAAAGCAAATGAAATTTACCTTGATTGCACATTTGGTGCTGGTGGTTATTCGGCGGCAATTTTAAAGAGTGCAGATTGCAAACTTTATGCAATTGATCGTGATGAAACAGCAAAAAAATTTGCCGTAAAATTGCAAGAAAACTATCCTAAAAATTTTGAATTTTTAAGAGGTCAATTTTCTGATGCTAAAAATTTATTAGCAGAAAAAGGGGTTTCACAAATTGATGGAATTGTACTCGATATAGGTGTTTCGTCAATGCAGTTTGATGATAAAGAAAGAGGTTTTTCTTTTGATTCTGATGCAAAAATAGATATGCGAATGGATCAAAAATCTGATCTGACAGCTTTTGAAGTTGTTAATAATTTTGATGAAGAGGATTTATTTAGAATCATAAAAGAATTTGGTGAAGAGCCAAAAGCGAAATTGATTGCTAGAAAAATAGTTCAAATAAGAAGAAGCAAAACGATTACTAGTTGTAGGGAATTAGCAGACATTGTTAGATCATTCTATTTTGGTTACTCAAAAACCGATCCTGCAACTAGAACTTTCCAGGCTCTTAGAATTTTTGTTAATCAAGAATTAGAAGAGTTAAAAAAAATTTTGCAAGACTCAACTGATCTTCTTAAAAAAGGAGGACGTATAGTTGTAGTATCATTTCATTCATTGGAAGATGTAATTGTAAAAAACTTTTTAAAAAAATGTGCTGGTCTTGATGTTATTTCTTCAAGATATGAGCCATTAAAAATCAAAGATTCTGATAAAATCTTTAAAATTGTTAATAAATCGGCAATTCAGGCAAGTACTGAAGAGTTAAAAGATAATGTAAGAGCTCGTTCTGCAAAGATGCGAGTTGCAATTAGGTTATAAACATAAATTTGAAAAAAAATGAAAGAACTTTGGAATTCATTAAATAAGTTTTACCTAGCAAATATTGCAATTGTATCAGTGGTATTATTTAGTATTACCTTTATGTTTTTAATACAGTTCAAAGTAGAAGGATTGCAAGATGAAATTACAAAAACTGAAAATGATATTGTTGCTTATGAAGATAAAATTAAGTTGTTAGAAGTTGAGTGGGTTTATTTAACTAGACCAGAAAGATTAAGAGATTTGGCTAATTTATATCTAAAAGATAATAGTTATACTTTAGCAAGTCAGATTAAAAATAGTGATAAATTAGAAAAGTATTACTTGGCTAATGAACAAAAATATGTTGCTCAAGAAGTTGCTTTTATAGAGCAGAATTCTGCTGAAGAAAAAGTTTCCTTTTAAGACACATATTTTTTAGTACTTTTTTAAGGATTTTAATTAAAAGTAATTTTCACAAAAATAGTACAACGTTGTTTGTAAAATTTTACATTTACTTTTAAAAAAACTATTTGTTGTCAGATTCTATAATTCAGCTTTAGCTGCAATATCTTTTCTTACAAATCCATCTTTCCAGTCAATTTTATCAATTGCTTCATATGCCTTTTTTCGTGCTTCGGAAAAAGTTTTTGCTTGAGCAACTATATTTAAAACTCTTCCGCCATTTGCCATTATCATATTATTATTTTCTATGGTTCCAGCATGAAGAATTTTTACTTTTTCAACTTTAGAAGCTTCTTCTAAATTCTTGATTTCAGTGCCTTTTTTGTAAGTTTCAGGATAGCCTTTTGTGCACATTACAACGCAAACAAATTTGTTTTCTTCGTCAAATTCAACTTTAGTTTGGCTAAGTTTTCCATCAATTGCATTTTCTATCAAATCAACAAAATCTGATTTAATTCTTGGTAAAATTACTTGAGTTTCAGGATCACCGAAACGTACGTTAAATTCTAAAAGTTTTGGTTTGTTATTATGAATCATTAAACCGGCAAATAGTACACCACTGAAAGGTGCGCCAATAGACTTCATTCCTTTTAGGGTTGGTTTAATAATTTGTGAAATGATTACATCTTCCACTTCTTTGTTTATGAAAGGAGAAGGACTGTAAGTTCCCATTCCTCCAGTGTTTGGTCCGGTTTCATTTTCGCCAACTTTTTTATGATCATGAGCAAATCCAAGAGAAATAAAGTTATCTCCATCGCAAATTACAAAGTAACTTGCTTCAAAACCACTTAAAAATTCTTCGATAATAATTTTTTTCCCAGCTTCACCAAATTTGCCGTCAAAAATTTCGTTAATTGCATTAGTAGCTTCATCAAGATTTTGTGCAATAATTACACCTTTTCCTGCTGCAAGTCCGTCAGCTTTAATTACACACGGAAAACCAAGTTTTTTGCAAAATTTAATTGCATTATTGCTTTCAAAAAAAGTTTCATAAATTGCAGTTGGAACATTGTTATCAACAGCAATTTGTTTCATGAAAACTTTAGAACCTTCAAGTTGTGCTGCTTTTTTTGAAGGTCCAAAAGCTCTGATTCCTGCATTTTGCAAATTATCAACTAATCCTTCAACCAAAGGTTGTTCTGGTCCAACAAAAACAAAACTTATTTTTTCATTTCTACAAAATTCGATAATCTTTTGGTGATCATCAACTTTTATTTCATTTATGTTTTGTGCAATTTTAGCAATTCCTGCATTTCCTGGTAATGCAAAAATTTTGTTAATTTGTAACGATTTTTTTAGTTGTTCACAAATAGCGTGTTCTCTGCCTCCAGAGCCAATTACTAGAATTTTCTTCATATTTTTTAATTTAATGTGTTTTCTTACTTGATTTTGCTTGATGAATTAATTTTAATCACCTTCATTAAAAAATCCATCAATTCAATTTCTTAAAATATGACCCTCAAAGAACATACAGTTAAATCTTATGACAAAGACTTAAAATCAATTGAAGGAACAATTGATGAAATGATGCATTTAGTTATTATGTCAATTGATATGGTGGCAGAAATGATAAAATACAATCAAGATAGTAATGTAAGACAAGATTTCTTGGAAAAGATTATCGCTCACGATTATAAAATTAACACTCTTGATTTTTTAGTTGAGAGAAAAGTTACTACTATGCTTGCTCTTCGTCAACCAATGGCAGTTGATTTGCGTTATATTGTTTCAGCATTGAAAGTTTCTTCTAATCTTGAAAGAGTTGGGGATCAAGCCAAAAGTATAATTAAAAAAATTGATAGAATTGGTTCAGAAGCTTTTGAAGATAAAGTGAAAAAAGCAATGTTAGAAATGGTTGATCTAACAAAAGAAATGGTCCACGATTCCGTTATCGCTTTTAATGAACAAAATTTTCAGACTGCAGAAAGTGTATTAAAACAAGATGATCAGATTGATAAAATCTACAGTAGTCTTTTTATGATTTTAGAAAATGAGAGTTTCAGCAAAAGTCAGGCTGAAAGAATAATTAATATTTTGTTTATTGCTAAAAGTTTTGAACGACTTGCGGATCATTCAACAAATATTGCTGATATTTCTAAATATGTAGTTACAGGGGATTCAAAATAAAAATGCAAACACGCGAAGAAAAAAGGGAATCTGGTCAGATTGCCAAAAAAGATAATAAAGATCTGATGGGTTTTGCACAAAATTTTCCAAAAGAAAAGATGGAACGCAAACCAGATTGGATAAGAGTAAAAGCACCTCAATCAAAAGGATATTTCGAAACTAAAGGTTTGCTAAACGAAAAAAAATTGCATACTGTGTGCGAAGAAGCAGCTTGCCCTAATATTGGCGAATGTTGGGCACAAAAACATGCAACTGTTATGATTCTTGGATCGGTTTGTACTCGTGCCTGTTCATTTTGTAATATTGAAACTGGTAAACCAGATGCTGTAAATCCACATGAACCGGAAAATGTTGGCGATGTAGCTAAAGTTTCTGGACTGAAACATATTGTTATTACTTCAGTTGATCGTGACGATTTGCCTGATGGTGGTGCAGAGCAGTTTGTTAAATGTATTGAAAATGTGCGTAAAAAATCTCCACAAACAACAATTGAAATACTTACTCCCGATTTTTTACGTAAAAATGGCGCTCTAGAAAAAGTTGTAGCAGCAAAACCAGATGTGTTTAATCATAATATTGAAACTGTTCCTGGTCTTTATACTTCAATTCGTCCTGGTGCAAGATATTTCCATTCATTATGGCTTTTAAAAAGAGTAAAAGAAATTGATCATTCAATGTTTACTAAGTCGGGCTTGATGGTTGGTCTTGGTGAGACAAAAGAGCAGGTTTTGCAAGTTATGGATGATATGCGTTCAGCTGATATTGATTTTTTAACTATTGGTCAATATTTACGTCCAACTCTAAGACATGCTCCGGTTGATCGTTATGTTCATCCAGATGAGTTTGAGTTTTACAAAAAAATGGCTTATAACAAAGGTTTTTTGATGGTTTCTTCAAGTCCACTTACAAGATCTTCTTACCACGCAGGAGATGATTTTGAGAAAATGAGAAATGAAAGAAATAAAAGATTATCTGCTTCTTAATTGAGTAATAATTTTTTCAACCTGTTTAATTGTGTGTCCTTTAGAAAGACCATTGAAAATTATAAAGTCAGCTTTTTTCTTTCTTTCTAAATTACTAATTTGACGACTATAAATTTGGTAAAATCTTGTGGTTGCTTCATCTAAATTCTGCATTTTACTTCTTGATATAAATCTTTGTTTTTGAGCAATTTTTGATATTGAAATAGCAATTATCTTATCGCATTTATAGCTCTTTTTTTCAAGTAATAGAGGTATGTTTAAGACTATAATTTTTTTCCCTAATTTTCTAACTGATTTTAGAAAAAAATAATATGATTCTCTAACTTTTTTGTGAATTATATCTTCTAGGATTTTAAGTTTTTCTTGATTGCTAAATACAATTTTCCCCAAAGTTGTACGATCTATTTCATTATTTACAAAACTTTCGGGGAAGTAGTTTTTGATTTCTGAAATTGTGACTTGGTCATTTTTTAAAAGATTATGAACTTCTTGGTCAGCATCAAAGACGGCGGCACCATGTTTTGCAAAAATCTCAGCGATAAAATTTTTACCAGATGCAACACCGCCAGCGAGTCCAATTATTTTCATGCTAATTCTTGAGGAATTTTAACATTACAAAATTGTAAATGATTTTTTAAATTTTGCTTTAGTAATTCCAGATCTTTTTTAGAAGTTGCTTCGCATCGAGCAACAAGGACTGGTTGAGTGTTTGAAGCTCTTATTAGCCACCATCCCCCATTTTGGTCAGCTCTGATGCCATCAACATCATTAAAAGTAATTTTATTTTTGCGTAAGTTTTCTTTTAATTCTTCAACTATTATAAATTTTCTTTCTTCGGTACATTCAATTCTGATTTCTGGTGTTGATAATGTTTTTGGCATAGTTTTTCTCATTTGCCATAAAGATTCTTTTGATTTGGCCACGATATTAATTATTCTTATTGCAGCATAAAGAGCATCATCAAAACCATAATATTTATCAGCAAAAAATATGTGTCCTGACATTTCTCCGGCAAGAGGAGATTTTGTTTCTTTCATTTTTGCTTTAACTAAGGAATGACCAGTTTTCCACATTAAAGGTTTTCCACCAGCTTTTGAAATTTCATTAAATAAGACATTACTTGCTTTAACATCAGCGATAATAGTCGCACCTTTTTTTGATTTCAAAATTTCACGAGCGTAGAAAACCATCAATTGATCTCCCCATAAAATTTCACCTTTATTATCCATAACTCCAATTCGGTCTCCGTCACCATCAAAAGCAATACCAAGATCGCATTCTTGTTCAAGAACAACTTTTTTTAAGTCTTCTAAGTTTTTTGGAACAGTTGGATCGGGGTGATGATTTGGAAAACTACCATCAATTTCGCTATAAAGCATAATATGCTCGGCAGCAATTCTTTCTGTAAGTCTAATCATGATGTCACCTGCAGCACCATTTCCATTGTCCCAAGCAATTCTCAGATCTTTTTCAAAAGAGAAATTATCAATTTCATCAAGTAAGTTGCTGTTACTCTCCGCTAAAACACAGTCAGCAAGAATCCTATCGGCATAATCTTCAGAAATATCTTGTGTATCAAATTTTCCTTCAGCTATAACAAAATCACCATTTTTAGCAATTTCTGCTAAATTTAAAATATCTTCACCATAGAATGGACGATCTTTTAGCATAATTTTAAAGCCGTTATGATCTTTTGGATTATGAGATCCTGTAACCATAATTCCAGCGTCTTGTCCCAAATGGTAAACAGAAAAATAAAGCATTGGAGTTGGTCCAACTCCAACATCAGTAACTTCTAATCCAGACTCAAGTAATGCCTTTATTAATTTTTCTTTCAAAGCTGGAGAACTTAAACGTCCATCACAAGCTACAGAAATTTTCTTTTTACCATTTTTGTTAAGAAAAGAGGCAAAAGATTTTCCAACAAAAAAAGCATCCAAGTCATTTAGTGTTTGGCCATAAATTCCACGAATATCGTAAGCACGAATAATTGAGGGATGAAAAATGTGATTCATATTAAGTAATTTTTCCATTGATTGGTGAAGAAGGGGAGGCAAATTTCTTTTTTTCCATTCTGCCAGCTAAATAAGCGGCACGACCAGCTTCAATTGCCATTTTCATGGCATGAGCCATTAAAATAGGATTTTTTGCTTTGGCAATTGCAGTATTCATTAAAACGCCATCGCAACCAATTTCCATTGCAAGAGCAGCATCTGATGGTACTCCAACTCCAGCATCTACTAAAACAGGAACTTTTGATTGTTCGACAATAAATTCAATATTTAATCTATTTTGAATTCCAAGTCCTGATCCGATTGGAGCTGCAAGGGGCATAATTGCACAACATCCTATATCTTCTAATTCTTTCGCAACAATTGGATCATCTGAAGTATAAACCATAACATCAAAACCATCTTTTATTAGCAATTCAGCAGCTTTTATAGTTTCTACAACTTTAGGATACAAAGTTTTTTCATCAGCTAGCACTTCTAATTTTACAAGATTCCACCCGCCAGCCATTCTAGCAAGGCGAAGTGTTCTTATGGCATCTTCTGCGCTAAAACATCCAGCAGTATTAGGTAGGTAAGTGTATTTCTGAGGATCAAGAAAATCCTGTAACATTGGTTCGCCTTTTTTCTCTATATTAACACGACGAACTGCAACAGTTACAATTTCAGAATTTGAAGCTTCAATTGCCAGTTTAGTTTCTTGAAAATTTTTATATTTACCAGTCCCAACTAGAAGTCTTGATTTAAACTTTTTGCCAGCTACTTCAAAAAAATCTTCCATTATTAAATATTAAAAAATTTATTAGAAAAAATAGTAACAATAAATAAAACTACTGGAGCAGTAAACATTAAGCCATCGAGCCTATCAAGAATTCCACCATGACCAGGAATTATATTGCTAGAATCTTTTACTCCAAAAATTCTTTTAATTTTAGATTCAAATAAATCTCCAGCTTGTTCAATCAATGCTAGAATTGCGCTCATAAATATGAAGAAAAATGTACCGCCAGGAAACATAACAGAACTTAGTAAACCAATAAACATACTTGCTCCAACTCCTCCAGCAAGTCCTGACCAAGTTTTATTTGGACTAATTTTAGGTGCTAATTTTTTTCCACCAAAGGTTTTTCCTGAAAAAAATGCAAAAATATCAGTTGCCCAAATAACAAAAAACATCCAAAGTACTATATTAGAGCTCATTATTCTTAGTTTTATAACACAAAAGATTGGAAAAGCGATGTACAATAATCCAATTAATTGCCATTTATTTTTCTCTGTTGCTGACTTTGTTATTTCAAGCCATTCAACTGTCATTAATATTGTTAGTACTATTGCAAGAAATATAAATAGATTTTGAGCAAAGCAAATTGCATAAATTGCAATTGGAATGAGAATAAGAGCGCTTATAATGCGTTTTTTTATGTTCTCAGAAGGAGACATGTTATCAAACTTTTCTATTATTTTTTCTGCAAAATTAACTACGAAATCAATAATTAGTTTGATATTTTTTTCTAACAAATTTAAGGTTTTGATTATTTTATCTTTTTCCATAACGTCTTTCTCTTTTGTTGAATTCCTCTATTGCTTTCACTAGATGTTTTTTATTGAAGTCTGGCCAACAAACCTTTGTAAAATAAAGTTCACTGTATGCTGCTTGCCATAGTATAAAATTACTTAGTCTCAAGTCTCCAGCTGTTCTTATTAAAAGTTCTGGATCTGGAATATCTGGTTGATAAAGATTTTTTATTAAAGTTTCTTCTTTAATATCTTCAATGTTAATTTCTTTTGAAGCAACTGCAAGATTTATCTTTTTTACAGCATTCACAATTTCTTGTCTTGATCCATAACTGAAAGCAACATTTAGTAGCAGTGTTTTGTTATTTCTGGTTTGTTCTTCTACTGATTTTATGCTTAGTTTTATGGAGTTTGATAGTTTTGACAAGTCACCTGAAATTACTATTTTTACATCTTTCTTCATTAATGAGACGGTTTCTTTTTTTAGATAATCCTCCATCAGATTCATCAAGTAATCCACCTCATCTTTAGGACGATCCCAGTTTTCAGAAGAAAATGCGTATATTGTTAAATATTTTACACCGATTTCAATACAGGCATCAGCAATTTTTTCGACATTTTGTGAACCAGTTTTGTGACCAAGCTTTATTGGTAATTTTTTTGATTTTGCCCATCTAGCATTTCCATCCATAATTATCGCAATATGAGAAGGAACTCTAGTGTTTTTATTTAACTTTGTAGTTTTTTTACAAAAAAACATTTATCTAATGTTAGAAAATCAGTTGATGAAAGTTTTGCTAAGGTTATAGCTATTTTTTGTAATTAAACTTTCATCAGGTCTTTTTCTTTTTCAGCAATTACTTCGTCAATTTTTTTGATAAACTCATCAGTAATTTTTTGAACAATATCTCCAAACGAATGGATTTGGTCTTTAGATGCCGCTAATTCTTTTTCTTTTTTCTTGAAGTCATCAAGTGCATCACGTCTGACGTTACGAATTGCAATCTTTTTATCTTCGCCATATTTTTTTGCTAACTTAACCAAATCTCTTCTACGTTCTTCGCTTAGTTTTGGAACCATAATACGAATTGTCATACCATCAACCATTGGATTGAAACCAAGATTTGAGTTGATTATTGCTTTTTCAACAGCTTTAACGCTTTCGCGATCCCATACTTGAATTGCTAAAGTTGTTGCTTCAGGTACTGAAACACTTCCAACTTGAGAAATAGGCATAAAGCTTCCATAAACTTCAACTTTTACAGTATCAAGTAAACTTGGGTTTGCTCTTCCTGTTGAAATTGAATCCATGTCACGTTTTAAAGATTGCATGGTTTCTTCCATTTTTTTACGTGTTTTATCTGCTAATTCGTTAATCATATTAATTCTAATTAATTATTGTAAATTTCCCTTTTCCTTGCACAACATCGCACAAAGCTTTGTCGCCTTTAATTGAAAAAACAACTATTGGTAACTTATTATCTTTTGCTAGTGTTATTGCAGTTTGATCCATAACCTTTAAATCTTGTTTCAAAACATCAATATATTTTACTTTTTCATATCTAACTGCGTTTTTGTCGATTTTTGGATCAGCAGAATAAACGCCATCAACTTGTGTTCCTTTTAATATTACATCACACTTAACTTCAATTGCACGAAGAACAGCTGCTGTATCAGTTGTGAAAAAGGGATTTCCAGTTCCAGCAGAAAAAATAACTATACGATTTTTTTCTAAATGTCTAACAGCTTTCCTTTTTATATATGGTTCGCAAATACTATCCATATGAATTGCTGATTGCATGCGAGTGTCAATTCCTCTTTTTTCTAAAGCATTTTGTAAAGCAAGACCATTTATGCAAGTTGCAAGCATTCCCATATAATCAGCGCTGGCACGTTCCATTCCAGTTGCAGCAACAGAAACGCCACGAAATATATTTCCGCCTCCAACAACTAAACAAATTTCACAACCAAGTTCATGTGCAGCAACTATCTGATCGCAAATTCCTTTTATAGCGTCAACATCATGTCCGAAACCTTTGTCTCCCATCATAGCTTCTCCCGAGACTTTAAAAAGAATTCTTTTGAATTTCAGATCAGATTTATTTGGCATGCTTATTATTCTAAATTTATTTGCAATAATCTAATTAGTTAAAATCAAATTTTTACAAACACAATCAAAAACTAACTATAAAAACTAAAAATTTTGGATTATTTGGGTTTCTGTGGTTCTGCTTTTTTGTTACTCTGAGATTTTGAATTTAAATTTCAGAGTAACAAAAATTTTGTGATAAGAGTTATTTTGTCATTGATGCAACTTCTGCCGCGAAATCATTTTCTTTTTTCTCAATTCCTTCACCAAGAATGA
>CAZENB010000037.1:0-16389 GCA_964513555.1 uncultured Rhizobium sp.
CATATATTACAATTATTAATGAACAAATTGCAAGACAGGCAATGATTACAAGATGTAAATATTTTTTTATAAGATCTTTATTAGTTCCAATTAAAAAGCCAAGAATCGTTAAAACGCTTGTCCAAATTGCTGATCCAATTGTGGTGTAAAAACAAAAAAGTTTCATGTCCATTTTAGCAACGCCTGCTGGTAAAGATATAAAATGACGTAATCCCGGAATTAATCTTCCAATAAAAACTGAAACATTGCCATGGTTTTTGAAAAACTTTTCAATTTTTACTATTGATTTGGGTTTAACAAAAAAATATTTACCAATTTTGAATAAAACTGGTCTTCCTAAGTGATCGGCTAAATAATAGCTAAAAATTGCTCCGCCAACATTTCCTAAAACTCCATAAAAAATCACTAAATAAAGATTCATTTTACCATAAGCAGCAGACATGCCAGCTGGAATCATAATTGCTTCACTTGGCATTGGAAACATTGTGCTTTCCAGAAACATTCCAATAAAAATTCCTAAGTAACCTATTTGGTCAATAAAATTAACTAGGAAGTTTATTGTTTGATCAATAATTTCAGATAGGTGCATTTTTGTTAGGAAAGATTTTGAGAAACAAACTTTTGTAGATCATTTTTAGAAATTCTACTACTTCTTTTACTTTCAATAATTGAACGAATTTTATTGTAGGTATTTGCCAAGTCATCATTTATAAGAACAAAGTCATATTCATTAAAATGACTAATCTCATCTTTAGCTTTTTTCATTCGTTTTTGCACAACTTCTTCAGAATCTTGAGCTCTTATTCTTAATCTTCTTTCTAATTCTTGTAATGAAGGAGGTAAAATAAAAATTGATACAATTGCTTCAGAGTCAAATTTTTCTTTAATTTGTCTTGCTCCTTGCCAATCAATATCAAATAATACACAATTACCGTTTTTTAGTTCTTCTTCTACTAGCTTTCTTGGAGTTCCATAATTATATTCAAAAACTTTGGCACTTTCCAAAAATTCTTTATTGCTCAACATTTCATCAAACTCATTTTGTTTGGTAAAATAATAGTGCTGACCATGGACTTCTTGTGGTCTTTGAGGTCTTGTAGTTACTGAAATAGAAAGTTTTATTAGAGGATCATTCTGAATTGTCATTTTGCACAGCGTTGACTTACCTGCGCCTGATGGAGATGAGATGATAATTAAAAAAGGTTGGTGGCTTATGAACATAGAATTGAAAGATGTTTCTTGAGTGTTTTTTTATTTATTGTCATTTGTGGCAATCCATTTTTTTATGAACTTTTTTGGATTGCCAAGTCGGATTTTGCAATCCTAATAATGACGGTAAATTATATAAATCCTATGAGAAAAAAATCTTTTCTTATTCTCCGTCTTTCACAATAGACAAATCAGGAGCATCAGGAGCTTTCATACCAACAACGTGATAACCAGCATCAACATGAAGGTTTTCACCAGTAACACCATTTCCTAAATCTGATAGTAAGAATACACCAGCTCCACCAACATCTTGTAAAGTAATGTTGCGACGCAAAGGAGCATTGTATTCATTCCATTTGAAAATCAATCTGAAATCGCCAATACCACTTGCTGCCAAAGTTTTAACTGGTCCAGCAGAGATAGAATTTACTCTAATGTTATCTTTCCCCATATCCATTGCTAAGTAACGAACTGAAGCTTCCAAAGCAGCTTTTGCAACACCCATTACGTTATAGTGAGGCATAACTTTTTCTGCACCATAATAGCTTAGAGTTATGATACTTCCACCACCAGCTTTTTTCATCAATTCTTCCGCACCTTTGGCCACTGCAACCAAAGAGAAAGCTGATATGTTCATTGTATTGGCAAAATTAGAAGGACTAGTATCTAAATATTTGCCGCGTAATTCATCTTTATCAGAATAAGCTATTGCGTGAACTAAGAAGTCAAGTTTTCCCCATTTTTTTTCTAATTCATCGAAAACAGCTTTTACTGATTCAGGATCGGTAACATCACAAGGAAGAACAATGTCTGAACCAATTGATTGCGCTAAAGGTTCTACTCTTTTTTGCAAAGCTTCTCCTTGGTAAGTGAACGCAAGCTCAGCTCCGTATTTTTTTGCCTCTTCTGCAATTCCCCAAGCAATTGAGCGGTTATTTGCAACGCCCATGATTAATCCTTTTTTTCCTGCTAAAATTGTCATTTTTGTGATTTTTTAAGTTAATATGAATTATAAGGAAATAGTCTGATTTTAATATAACCAAGGGGTAACTTGTTTATTTTTTTCTTCAAACTGTAAAATTTTATCGTTTTTTTGCAAAGTCAATCCAATGTCATCAAGACCTTCAATTAAGCAGTGCTTTCTAAAAGCGTCAACTTCAAATTTATAAATTTTATTTACAGCATGAACTTCTTGTTTTGTTAAATTAATTGTAAAGCTGTTATTTTCTTCTGCAGCAAACTTAAGTAGTTCTTCAATATCTTTGCTTGGTAAAACAATTGGTAAAATACCATTTTTAAAGCAGTTGTTGAAAAATATATCAGCAAAAGAAGGTGCAATAACAGATCTAATTCCAAAGTCAGATAATGCCCAAGGAGCATGTTCACGACTTGAACCACAACCAAAATTATCACCGGCAACCAAAATTTTTGCATTACGAAACGCTGTTTTGTTTAAGACGAAATCAGAAATTTCATTTTCTTGCAAATCATAACGCATTTCATGAAAAAGGTTTTTACCAAGACCAGTGCGTTTAATTGTTTTTAAGAACTGCTTAGGAATGATCATATCAGTATCAATATTAATCAAGGGTAAAGCAGCTGCAATTGAGGTTAAATTATTAAACTTTTCCACCGTTTTTATGTATTTGTTAAAAAATATAGTAAGGAATTACTGAAGTAGAATTTATCGTAGCATAAAATACAAGTCGTTTTTTAGAAATGTATTATTTTATTTTGTTAGCAAAGCTTTCAGTGAGTAATACTAATTGTAATATTTAAATTAAAATTTGATTTTCATTTTGCTTATTTTAGATTTCTAACAATCTAAAATTCTAATCTTTAAATTAGCATTACCATGAAATTACCACTTTTTGCATTGCTTCTTCTTTCTTCTTGTGCGTTTTTCACTGATAATTTATTTGGTAGCTTTCCTAATGCTAATCAGTTTTTGAATCGATTTCCTGAAAATCAGAAAGCTTTGATAATGATAAAAAATTACACAGAAGACTTGTTTTGGTGTAAAGTTGAAAGTCAGTATCACGAAATTAAGAGTGATGATTTTTGTATAAAAGTTAGACCAAGCAAACTTAATCAAATTTTAATGCTTGATCCAGGAATTTATAAATTAATAGATTATTCATTTACCAAAGAACAGTATATTTTTGGTAAAACCAGAAAAAATTTATCTTCTAAATCTTCTTTAGTAGTAACAGTTGATGCAAATAAAATTAACTATGTTGGCTTGATTGAAAGAGTTGGCTCAAAATATAAAGCCGAAGATGAATTTGCTGAAATACAAAAATCTTTTAAAACAAAAAATTACCAAGAATTAAAAGCATCCTTTGAAATTTCTTTGAATGACATTGATTATCTTTTTAAAATTTATGAAAAAAATTCAAATATTTTGAAATATAATATCGCTGAAGTTGCTGAGTATAAAATAAAAACAACAAATAACAAAAAAATGGTTTCTTGCGTACCTGTTTGTGATAAAGATTTTATCTTAAGAATAGAGCAAGATTTGAATTTAAACAAAGAAAAGTATAACCAAAAATACATCAAAAAGTTAGAACAAAATTTGAGTTTAGAAAAACAAAAATGCGCACAAAATTTTAGCCAAAAATCTAATTTAGAAAATTTGGGAGAAGAAGATGAGTAAAGTTTTATTTAATCTTCAGAGACAAAAATTATTTTACTTACTAGTATTATTTTTTGCTTTTTCTTGCATTGGAGAAGGTAATAAGCAGGCAATAAATTTGTATTATGATGACTTAAAGCTTGGAGAATCTGCCTTTGAAATATTAAAAAATTACGGTTTAAGCAGTCACAGATGGGAAGACGAAGAAGGTAACAATATTATAAGTTATAGTTATTCCAGATCTAAATATAACATTTTATCATTTTTACCTTGGCAAAAATCAAACTCAAAATTTGTCAATTATGAAGTTGTTATGACTTTTAACCAAGAAGCAAAGTTAGTAAAAATAAAAAAGTTCAGTAATGAATTAAAAGTAAAATCTTGGTTATTGTGTGATAATAATGTTACGAATTGTTTTAGTGACTCTGAAATAACTAAAGAGGATAGAATCATGAAGTAAGTAATGTTTTTTTTCAATATCGCAACTCAGACATTTATACCTTATTTTGTAATTGTGAGTGAGATATTTACACTTTGTCATCGCAAGCAAGATATTCATATAGTTCACTCAAGCATTCCAACCGAGATATTTAAATCTCAATTTTTCATCGTGAGTGAGATATTTTACTTTCCTTAATGGCGAGTAAAATATTTACTCCTCACTCCTTCATCGCGAGCGAGCATAATTGCGAAGCGTCGTGATCTACTTTTTTCTTGATTTATGGTAGTTATAAAGTTTTTGATTTAACAGTCCCATTATTCATTGTCAAAACCGCTTTTATTGATTAAAAAAAATTCTGATAAAAAATAATAGAATTAAATTTAATCTGACATTTTAGTTGTAAGGATTTCTATGAATCACACAAATAAAATTGACCTTGTAATAACTATAAAATTAGTTCATATCCTCTAACTCCAGCCATCTTTCTTCAGCAATATCAAGATCTTTTTGGTATTTTGCAATTTCCATGGAAATATGAGCAAGATTGGCCGAGTTTCTATCCTCTGTATTACTTAATTCATTGCTTAATTCTTTAATTTTTAATTCTAGTTTTTCAATTTTTGCTGGCAGTTTTTCCAGTTCTAATTTCAATTTATAAGAAAGTTTTTTGGCATTATTATTTTTAGTTTCAGCAGTGTTTTTTTCTGTTTTCTGATTATCAAATTTAACAGTTTTTACATCAGCAGTTTTGTTATATTTATTTTTATATTCCAAATAGTCAGAATAGCCACCAATATGATTGGTGATTACACCATCACCTTCAAAAGCTAAAATTGATGTTACAACATTATCTAAAAAGTCACGATCATGCGATACAACAATTAAAGTTCCTTGATATTTCATCAAATATTCTTGAAGCATATCTAAACTATCCATATCAAGATCATTTGTTGGTTCATCAAGAATCATAAAATTTCCTGGATTAGCCAAGGTTTTTGCCAAAAGTAAACGATTTTGTTGACCACCAGAAAGTGTTCCTGCTAAAGTTGAAACATCTTTTGGATCAAACAAAAAATCTTTCAAATAACCACAGACGTGACGAGTTTTACCATTTGCCAAATTTACATATTCACCACCAGATTCACATAAAATTTCTTGCAGCGTCGATTTAGGTTTTATTTGGCTGCGTGATTGGTCAAAGTAAGAAACTGAAATATCTTTTGCTTGCTTAACATTGCCAAAATCGGGCAGAATATCTCCAATCATCATTTTCAACAAAGTTGATTTTCCAAGTCCGTTGCGACCAATGATGCCAATTTTTTCACCACGCAAAATTTTAAGACTAAATTTATCTATTAGTTTTTTTTCAGTATTATCTTTATTTGATAAATAAGACTTACTTACATTGTTAAAACTTAAAATTACTTGAGGTGCATCTTCTTCTAATTTCTGAGATTCAATTTTGATATAACTTTGATTCGCTTTAACTAGTTTTTTTTGGATTTCTAACTTCCCTCTAAGTTCTAATAAATAATGCAATCTACCAATATTTCTTTTTCTTCTTCCTGTAACGCCGGTTTGCAGCCAACCACTTTCAAGTTCAACTTTTTTTTCCAAATTTATTAATTCTCTCTGCTCATGATCAATAATTCCTTGTGACCATTCGTCAAAATTATCATAACCTTGTTGGTTAATTTTAATTTGTCCGGCTCTAAGCCAAAAAACTTTATTAGAAACTTTTTCTAAAAATTTTCTATCATGTGAAATAACTAGTAAAGCACCCTTGAAAACTTGCAAATAGTTTTCAAGCCATTCAATAATTTCAAGATCAAGATGGTTTGTTGGTTCGTCAAGTAATAGAATTTCAGGTTCTAAAACTAAAGCTCGAGCAAGATTAACGCGACGTTTTTGTCCACCAGATAAGTTCTGAGTAAAAGCATTCTTATCAATTTGCAAATTCTCACAAACAATATCAATTACGTAAGATTTATGTTCATCAATTTTTAAATGAGACATTATAAATTCAGCAACCGTAACGTTAGAAGGTAATTCTTCACTTTGTGTTAGATAACCAACTGTAGAGTTCTGAGTAATCCAACGCTCACCCAAATCAAGCTCAAAATTACCAGCAATTGCATTCATTAAAGTTGTTTTTCCAACGCCATTTTTTCCAATTAAACAAATTCGATCACGCGGAAATAAATTTAAATTCAAATCTTCAAATAAAGTTTTTTTGGCGAAAGAAATTGTTGCATTGCGTATTGATAATAAAGGGGGAGATTTCATTTAAATAGAGTTTTTGTTATAAATTTCTTAGTGCTTAAATTTTTTAATAATTAAAACAATTTACATTTTTAATTAAAAAAACATAATTGAAAGTCTAATTATTTCTAGGAAATCTGACTTAGACTTAACTTATTGTTTTTAAGTCTAGTTAACAGTAAAAATTCATCTTTTAACGACTAGTAAAAATCAACAAATAATTATTTTAAACTTAATAAAAAAATAAATGTCTGAACAGAATATAGTTACTTTGAAAAACGGATTACGTGTTGCCGCTGATGAAATGAAAGATGTTGAAACCGTCTCAATTGGAGTTTTTGTAAATACTGGAAGTCGTAACGAATCACTTGAAATTAACGGAATTTCGCATTTTCTTGAGCATATGGCTTTTAAAGGAACTAAAAAAAGAACTGCAAGACAAATTGCTGAAGAGTTTGAAGAAATTGGGGGCAGAATTAATGCCTACACTTCAAAAGAAAAAACTGTTTATTACGTTAAAGTTTTGAAACAGCATGCTGAATTTGCTGTTGAATTTTTATCTGATATTTTGCAAAACTCAACTTTCGATAAAGTTGAATTAGAGAAAGAAAGAGGAGTGATTTTGCAAGAAATTGCAATGACAAATGACACGCCTGACGACATCATTTTTGATTATTTTCAAGAAACCGCTTATCCAAATCAAGCTTTGGGTCGTTCTATTTTAGGACCTGTTAAAAACATTAAAAAGTTTAATTCTCAGCATTTTAAAGATTATATTGGCCAACAATATAATTATTCTAATATTGCATTGGTTGCTGCTGGAGCAATTAAAGAAAAAGATTTGGTAAAATATGGTGAAAAATACTTCAATTCTTTAGGAAAATCAAAGATAAAACAAGTTGAAGCTGTTAAATACAAAGGTGGAGATTTTAGAAAAGAAAAAAAACTTGAGCAAATAAACTTAGTAATGGGTTTTAAGGGTTTTTCTTACAATGATCCTCAATATTACAAATCACAAATTTTAGCAATGATTTTGGGTGGTGGAATGTCATCAAGATTATTTCAAGAAGTTCGTGAAAATCGTGGACTAGCTTATTCTATATATTCATTTAACTATACGCATAGTGATTCTGGAATATTTGGAATTTATGCTGGAACTACACCTGAAAAAACTAATGAATTAATTTCAGCAACTTGTGGTGAGGTAAAAAAGATATCTGAAAAAATTACTGATAAAGAATTATCAAGAGTCAGAACTCAATTTGAAGCAAGTTTGTTAATGGCAAAAGAAAGTACAAGTAGTCGAATGCAAAGATTAGGAATCGATATTTTGTCGCATGATAGAGTAATCTCTGATAAAGAAGTAATAAAAAAAATATCATCCATCAAAAAATTAGAAGTTGTAAATTTGGCTCAAGAAATTTTTTCTTCAAAACCAACTTTTGCTGCAATTGGTAAAGTAAAGAATTTAAAAAAGAGCATTAAAATATAATTGTGTTTTTGGTAAGAAAAAGAATTTGCACAGCAAAATTACCCATAATTTCTAAAACAATAGTTAATATTTCTGGTCTTGAAATTGAATTCCAAAGAAAGAAAGTCAGAAATATCAATCTCAGAATTGCCAAAGATGGTAAAATTATTGCTTCCGCTTCGCAAAGAGCCAATTTTGAAGATGTTAAAAAGTTTATAATTTTAAAAAGCGACTGGCTTAAAAAGAAACAACAGGAAATAAAAGAAAGAAAATCAGCTAATAGAAGTTCACTTAATTTGCTTGATGAAGAGAAAATTCTGTTTTTTGGCAAAGAATACAACCTGAATTTTATTGAAGCTAAATCCTATAAAATTGAAGTTTTAGAAAATATTGTAAATTTTTATTCTAAGAAAAATCCAACAAAAGAACAAAAATTGCTAATCATTGAGAAATTTTATCGCCAAGAATTAGAAAAACTTATTCCTGAATTTATCACCAATTATTCTTCCTTAATGAATCTTAAAGTGTCTGATTTTGGAATTAAAAAGATGAAAACTCGTTGGGGAAGTTGTAATATTAGAAAGAAATTTATTTGGATTAATTTAGAACTTGTCAAAAAGCCAATCATTTGCTTAGAATCGTTAATTGTTCATGAAATGACACATCTGCTGGAAATTAAGCATAATAAAAGATTTTACCAACTAATGGACAATTTTATGCCAAGTTGGAGGGAAGGGGATAAGTTTTTGAAGGGGTTGTATAAAAAAAGCCTCCTTTGAAAAAGGAGGTGGCTTCGCAAAGCGAAGTCGGAGGATTTAGAGAATTTAAAACGAACTCCGAGTTTTGATTGAACATTTTAAATCACCCATCTCAAATTGCTTAATGCAATTTGATCCACCCTCTTTTTCAAAGAGGGCTTACAACTTAAAATACTTAAACGGCATTTTCTTAGTCTTTTTGCTCGCTCAAACTAGAGGGTCTAAACTAAAAATCAATTGCTCTGCCTTTAACTTGCCAATCACCAAAATGCGTTGGATCAAGTTCTTTTATTTCTTCCTTAACTTCTTGACTAGAAACCGCCGTTAAATCTTGCATAGTTTTGTTCTTATTCTCAGAACAAGAACAAGAAGAATTTTGACAATTATTTTCTGAATTTTCTTTTTTAGTATCTTTCATCTAATGTTCTTGTCCTCCTCCTTGAGATGCAACTTTTGGAAGTTTAGCGTTTGTTTGTTCAGCAAAACCAAGATTACCAAGTCCAACTTTATCAAGCCCACCTTCAATTGGTGGAATTGTGGTGCCAGCAATTCCCATTGGTGACATGCTTTGACCAACAACTCCACGTGCGTTGCCCAGAACATCTCCAGAAAAAGGAATTCCAAGCCCTTCTGTTTCAAGAATTCCATCTACTCCTTTATTTTGCAATACTGCCATAGTGTCGCCACCAATGCCAGCACCAAGACCTTCTCCTGTTTGAGGAATGTTCTTTCCAGAAGAATTATGACCATGATTATCCATAGAAGCCAACATTTCAGAATTTATACCTTCAGATGATGCCATAAAGTTTTTAACTTAATAATTTTTAGTTATTGTCGGTTGCAGCAATAGCAGCCATATTTAAAATATCATTACTTGATGAATTCATTGTTACAATTTGGACAGATTTCTCAAATCCATTTAAAATTGGTCCAACTACTGTACAATTTCCAACTTCCTCAAGCAATTTTGTAGCAATTGAAGCTGAGTGCAATCCTGGACAAATTAAAATATTTGCAGGTCCAGTTAAACGACAGAATGGATATTTTGCCATTTTATCTGGATTTAAAGCAACATCAGCAGTCATTTCTCCGTCATACTCAAAGTTAACTTTCATTCCATCAAGAATTTCAACCGCTTTTTTAATTCTTTCTGACTCAGTTTTTAAAGCAGAACCAAAATTCGAGAATGATAAGAAAGCAACTCTTGGCTCGTAACCCATTTTTTTAACTTTATCGGCAGTTTGGATTGCAATTTTAGTTAAATGCTCTGAAGAAGAAAGTTCTGAACAAGCGGTATCTGAAATAAATATTGTTCTTCCTTTTGAAATAACCATAGAAAAGCCAAGTAAAACTTTATCTTTCTTGTTTTTTATAACTTTCCAAATGTCGGTTAATGATTGACGATAACCTCTACTTAAACCTGTGATCAAAGCATCACCATGTCCACAAGCAAGCATTGAAGCTGCAAAAATATTACGATCATTTTTTACCATTCTTGAACAATCAGAGCGTAAAACTCCATTTCTTTGCAATTTTTCGTACAAGTAATCAGTAAATTTAGAATTCTCATCAGAGATTGAAGCATTATAAATTTCGATTCCTTTTGGATCAACATTTGCTTCACGCATATTTTCTAAAACACGATCTTTTTTACCGACCAAAATTGGTTTTCCATAACCAGAGTCACGCCACATAGCGGCAACTCTGATAATTTCTGGTTGTTCACCTTCAGCAAAAATAACTTTTTTTGGATTTCTTTTTAATTTCTCAAAAATCATGCTCATTGAGTTTACAGAAGGGTCACGACGAGCTTTTAATTGTTTTACGTAAGAATCCCAATCTTTGATAGGTTTTTTAGCAACACCAGTTTCAACAGCAGCTTTTGCAACAGCAACTGGAACAACGTGGATTAATCGAGAATCAAATGGAGTAGGAATAATATATTTTGGACCAAATTTCATGTCACGATTGCCATAAGCTTTCATAACTTCTTCTGGAACATGTTCACGAGCAAGATCAGCCAAAGCTCTAGCAGCGGCAATTTTCATTTCTTCGTTAATTGTTGAAGCACGAACATCTAAAGCACCACGAAAAATATAAGGGAAACCCATTACATTGTTAACTTGATTTGGATAATCAGAACGACCAGTTGCAACAATTGCATCATCACGAACTTCATAAACTTCTTCAGGAGTAATTTCTGGATCTGGATTAGCCATAGCAAAAATAACAGGATTTTTAGCCATTGATTTAACCATGTCTTTTGTAACAGCACCTTTAACAGAAAGACCTAAAAACACGTCAGCACCTTTCATAGCTTCAGCCAAAGTGCGAGCTTTAGTGTCTGCAGCGTGAGCAGACTTCCACTGATTCATACCGTCAGTTCTGCCTTTGTAAATTGTACCTTTGGTATCACATAAAATTGCATTATCATGTGGCAAACCCATTGCTTTTAAAAGCTCTAAACAAGCAATACCAGCGGCACCGGCACCATTTACGACTACTTTAATTTCTTCGAATTTTTTACCAGAAATATGTAAAGCATTGATAATACCAGCGGCAGAAACGATTGCCGTTCCATGTTGATCGTCATGGAAAACTGGAATATCCATAATTTCACGTAAACGACTTTCAATTATGAAACATTCGGGAGCTTTAATATCTTCAAGGTTAATTCCACCCCAAGTTGGGCCTAAATACTTTACTGCGTTTATGAATTCTTCAGGATCCTTAGTGTCAACTTCAATATCAACTGAATCAACATCAGCGAAGCGTTTGAATAACACTGATTTTCCCTCCATAACTGGTTTTCCAGCAATTGCTCCTAAATCACCAAGCCCAAGAACTGCAGTTCCGTTTGAAATAACGGCAACATAATTTCCTTTTGAAGTGTAATCGTAAGCTAATTCAGGATCTTTAGCAATTTCTAAACATGGAACAGCAACACCTGGTGAATATGCCAAGGCTAAATCACGTTGAGTTGTAAGAGGTTTTGTAGCATGCATTCCAACTTTACCAGGCTGTCCTTGAATATGAAACATCAAAGCTTCTGTTTCTTTTGTTGTTCTATTAGTTATTGTTTTTGTATCTTTTTTAGTAGGCATTTTTAAAAGAAAATGTTTTTATTAAATATAGATTGTTTCCTAGAAGTTTAATTTGTGAAATAGACTTATAATTTGAAATGATAGTTTTTAAACTAATTTTTATAATTTTAATGTCAAAAAGCTTTTATGACTATTTTACATATAAATAAAGAAAAAAAATTCAGTGAATTTTTTGATAAAGCTAATTTAATGCGTGAAATTAAATTCTTAGTTTTGCATCACATAGAAGCAAAATCAGTAGATCAGGCTGTTGAAATGCTACGACAACATTCAGTTAGTGCACATTTTTTAGTTGATGAATTTGGTAAAATCTATGAGTTAGTTGAAGAAAATAACATTGCCTATCATGCAGGAGTTAGTTATTGGAAAGGTTATGAAAGTTTGAATAACCATTCAATTGGAATTGAATTCATAAATAGCTCGCCTTTTTCCAAAAAATTTGAAGAAGCACAAATGATTTCAGCAGTTGTGCTTTGTAAATACATTGCAGCAAAATATAAAATTGAACCTCGAAATATCGTGGGACATTCAGATATTGCCTACTTTAAAGAAACAGGTTTTCTTGATCGCAAACAAGATCCGTCTCAATTTTTTGATTGGAAGTTTTTGGCAAATAATAATGTTGGAATCTTTCCAAAAAATTTGGAAATTCAAAATGAATGTGCTTTATTTGTAATTGGCGACAAAAGTTCTGAAATCTTAAAAATAAAAGAAAATCTAGCGAAATTCGGTTATAAAGTTTCAGCTTTAAATGATGTTTTTGACGATGAGATGAAATTTTTAACCAGAGTTTTTAACCGCAGATTTAATCCAAGCAAGTTTGAAGTTGATTCTGATGTTTGGTATTTAAGTTCACAAAAACTTTTAGAGGCCTTGAATTAGAGAGCCATTTCATTTTCAAATTATGATGCTAAAAATTAACTTGTCCAAAAACTCTTTTTGCTACAACAACAACTATCACTTCTTTTGCACCTGCTTTTTTTAGAACTTTTGCACAATTATCCAAGGTTGTACCTGTTGTCATAACATCATCAACCAATAGAATTTTTTTGTCCTTTACTAACTCCAAATATTGATCATTAAATAAAAATGCATTTTTCAGATTTTTTTCTCTTTCTTTCCTTTTTAGAGAAACTTGATTAGCTGTATTCTTAATCCTAAAAATTAAGTTGTGATAAAGTGGTTTTTTAAATTTGTTGGAAATTTCTTTTGCTAACAAAATTGATTGATTAAACTTTCTTACTCTTAATCTTTTTTTATGAATTGGAACTGCTGCTATTATATCAAAATTATCAACTTCTGGAACAATTTTACTAAATAAAAGAGGTGCTAGTTTTTTTGCTAAATAAGAATTATCATAATATTTAAAGTTTTTTATAATTTTTTTTATAACTAAATTATAACGTAAAATGACAATTGTTTTGTCAAAATATGGCTTGAAACTTAAGCATCTAGGACAAGATAAATTGTCATTAATCTTATAATCAAAAGGTTGAGAGCAAATTTTACATTTAGGTTCAGTTATGAATTGCAATTTTTGCCAACATTGGCTACAAAACAAACCTTCTTGTCCAATTAAAGTTTTGCAAGATAAGCACTGATTTGGAAAAATAATTTCAGCAATTTTTTTAAGTAATTTCATTTTTTTAGTGGTGGATCAAATATTTGACAGGGTTTTATTAAGACAAAATAGAAAGCGTTTTGCCAAAGTTTTCTCTGATTTTAATTTTTTGCATGTTGAAGTTGCAAATAAAATTATTGAAAGTGTTGGTTTTATCAATCGCAATTTTGACTCTATTTTGGAAATTGGCGCCAGAAATGGTTATTTGGGTCAAGAAATTGCTTTGCAAAAAAATAGTAAAAATTTAATTCAAACAGAGATTTGTGAAGCAAATTTTGAAAATTTTTTAAAAAATAAAGTTATTGCTGACGACGAGTTTTTACCTTTTAAACCTAAAAGTTTTGATTTGATTGTTAGTTCGCTAAATTTTCACCATATAAACCTTGTTCCTCAATTTCTGCTGCAAGTCAAAGAGTTACTAAAAAAAGATGGTATTTTTATTGCGGCTTTTTTTGGTGAAGAAAATTTATCAGAATTAGTTGATGTAATTTTTAAGACTGAATCTGAACTTTATGGTGGAATTTCACCAAGAACTATGCCTACAATTGAAGTAAAAACCGCTGCTAACTTGTTGCAAAAAGCTGGTTTTAAAAATCCAATTTCTGACTTTGAGAAATTTGAAGTAGATTATAAAGATCCACTAAAACTACTTCAAGATTTACAAAAAATGGGGCAGGCTAATATTTTGCATCAAAGATCACGAAAATTCTTTACCAAAAAGTTTTTAAATAAATTTTGTCAAAATTATCGTGAAAAATATGGACAAGATGATAAAACTGTTAAAGCAACTTTTGAAGTTGTAAGCGTAATTGGATGGAAATAGAAATTAGGCATAACTAAGTACTTTCATTCTGAGTGAAACGAAGAATCTCAGACGATAAGATTCGAAATTTAACTCTTGAAATCCTTTGATTCTCTCAGGATGACACTTGTTGTTAAGGTATAATTACCAAAATTAAAATTAATTAAATGAAGAAATTACATATAAAAACTTACGGTTGCCAAATGAACGTTTACGATTCCGACCGTATGCAAGATTTAATGGAAAATGTTGGATACGAAACAGTAGATAGTCCTGAAGGAGCTGACATGGTAATCATCAACACTTGCCACATTCGTGAAAAAGCTTCAGAAAAATTATTTTCTGATTTGGGCAGAATTCGTCCGCACAAAAATAAAAAAGAAGAAAGCGGCGAGCAAATGATTGTTGCTGTTGCTGGTTGTGTTGCGCAAGCTGAAGGTGAAGAAATTTTCAAACGTTCCAAAGTTGTTGATATTATTGTTGGACCAGAAAGTTATCAAACATTGCCAGACTTGGTTGGGAAAGCGATTCGTGAAAAGAAAAAACAAATCAATTTAGATTTTGTTCCAGACAATAAATTTGATGTTTTTCGTGAACTTGTTGCCAATGTTGATGAGAAAGGATCCCCCTATTTAGGGGGATCGAGTCAACGCGTTAGCACGACGAAGGGAGTACGTAAATCAAGTGAGTTTGTTACAGTTCAAGAAGGTTGCGATAAATTCTGCACTTTTTGTGTGGTTCCTTATACTCGTGGCGCAGAATATTCGCGCGAAGTTTCCAAAATTGTTGATGATGCAAAACGCCTTGTTGATCAAGGTGTGAGCGAGATTTATTTTTTAGGACAAAATGTTAATGCTTATCACGGACTTGACGAAAAAGGCAAAGTCGCAAGTCTTGCAAAACTAATTGAAGAAGTTGCCAAAATTGATGAGGTAAAACGTATTCGTTACACAACTTCACACCCGCGTGATATGTCTGATGACCTACTTGCAGCGCATCGTGACATTGAAAAATTAATGCCATTTTTGCACCTGCCAATTCAATCAGGTTCAAACAACGTTTTGAAAGGCATGAACCGCAAACACACAAGACAAGATTATTTCAAAATTATTGAAAAATTACGCGAAGCCAGACCAGACATGGGTTTGTCGTCTGACTTCATCGTCGGCTTTCCCGGTGAAACTGATAAAGACTTCGAAGACACCATGGATTTGGTGCGTAAAATTGGTTTCACACAATGTTACTCGTTCAAATATTCGCCACGCCCGGGAACACCAGCGGCAGATGCTAAAATTCAAGTCGAAGAATCCGTAAAAGACGTACGCCTAGCCGAGTTACAAAAACTTTTGACCGAACAACAAATCGAGTTCAACAACAAAGCCGAAGGCCAAATAATGCCAGTTTTGTTCGAACGCGAAGCCCCGAAATCAAAAAAGAGAAGCAGCGGCGAAAAAATCCAACTCTGGGGAAAATCACCTTATTTACAATCAGTGATTGTTGACGTTGAGAGTGAAGAAGAAGCGAAGAAATATTTTGGTAAAATTGCGGAGGTGAAGATTTTGAAGAGCAGGCCGAGTAGTTTGGTTGGAGTATTAAGGTAATACTAAAATTTACAACTTATGATGCATCATCTTACTGATTTAGACGAGCTTTTAGAAAGAGTTCATAATAAACTCGTTAAAGAATATGTTATAGAATCCGTCGTGTCTTATAGATCTGGAGCATATAAAGCATCAGTTTCTCTAACCTGGATTGCTATTTGTGTTGACTTAATTGAGAAAATTAAGGATCTGAGTAATTCAGGAGATAAAAAAGCAGAGATTTACAATAATAAGTTAAATGAAATTGCTGCTAGTAGCGGTGGAAAAGATAGAAAGTGGAAAATTATGGAATTTGAAAATGATTTGCTTACTATAGCAGAAGAATTTGAATTTATTAACTCTTATGAATTTGAACAACTTCAAGAAATAAAAAGAGACAGAAATTATTCTGTTCATCCATCTTTTCAGAAAGATGGTAGATATATTTCAATATACCAAAACATAAATCTATACTCTTAATTAATTCCAACTAAACTTTCCC
>CAZENB010000038.1:0-7348 GCA_964513555.1 uncultured Rhizobium sp.
TTGATTATGCTGATCCAACTTTGATTCGAACTGGAAAATTTGCGCGCTCTTGGGGATTTTATCCTAAATATGCAGTTTTATCCAATTTTTTAAGGTAAAAATTCTAAGATAAACTAGCCCTAAAATTGGGATGAAGTTCTGTTGTAAACGAAATGAACTTCATACTTTTAAAGTTATTCCAAAACTTTGTGTCGTAGAAAGTTCCTTCGCTTGGTTAGAGAAATGCAGAAGGTTATGGAAGAATTGTTAGAAGAAGCTCTCAACCTCAACAGCTATGGTTCAGATGGCTTTTATTAGATTGTTAATTGTTAAATAAAAAATTTATGATGGGTTCTTAGTACAAGAGATAGAACTATTTACCATTTTAGCACAATGGATCCCCAAGTAAGTCCACCTCCTAAAGCTTCTAAAACAACAACGTCACTTTTTCTAATTCTATTTTGTGAGTTTGCATAATCTAGAGCCAAAGGAATTGAAGCAGCAGAGGTATTAGCGTGATCTTGAACTGTAATAATCACTTTATCTTTGCTAAGATTTAGTCTATCAGAAACGGCGGAAAGAATTCTGGCATTTGCCTGATGAGGAACAAGTAAATCTATGTCTTCAACTTTTAAGTTTGCTCTTTCCAAAGCATTAATAACAGACTTAGACATTTTGTCTACTGCGTGTTTAAATACTTCTTTTCCGGACATTAAAATTACCCCAGATTTTTGATTTGAAGCAACTCCACCGTCTGTTTTTAATATATCATTTAACGATCCATCTGAGTAAAGATTAAAAGACAATATTCCGCTATTTTCTTCATTTGTTGCTTGTAGAATTACAGCACCAGCTCCATCTCCAAATAGAACACAAGTGTTGCGATCTTTCCAATCAACTATTCGTGATAGTATATCAGCTCCAATAACTAAAGCGTTTTTAACTTGTCCAGACTTTATAAAGCAATGAGCTGTCGACATCGCATAAACAAATCCTGAACAAACAGCCTGAATGTCAAATGAAAAGCCAGTTTTTATTCCTAGTTTTGCTTGCACGGTACTTGCAGTTGATGGAAAGGTAAGATCAGGAGTTGTTGTTGCAACAATAATCATATCTATTTCTTCAGCTTTTAAGCCTGATTTTTCAATGGCTTTTTGAGCTGCAATTGTTGCAATGTCAGATGTTAGTTGGTTTTCAGCAGCTATATGTCTTTTGTTTATACCTGTGCGTTCAACTATCCAGTCATTACTGGTTTCAACAAGCTTTTCTAGGTCAAAATTAGTAAGGAATTTTTCTGGTAGATATGATCCAGTGGCAATAATTTTGCTTTTTATAGTCATACTATATTATTTCTTGAGAATGTTCTTCAAACGATGCAGCTGAAGTTCTTAGTTCTTCAGTAATTTGTTGATTAATCTTGTTTTCAACCAAAGAGATTGCAACTTTTATAGCGTTAGAAAATCCTATTGCATCTGTACTACCATGGCTCTTTACAACGACACCATTAAGCCCTACCAACATTGCTCCGTTGTGAGCTCTCGGATCCATACTTTTTGTTGCTTTTTTAATTGATGATCCAGAAAGTAAGTAACCAATTTTTGAAAGTATAGAGCTACTAAAACCTTCTTTTATAAGACTGGAAATAAGTTTTGAAGTTCCTTCAATTGCTTTCAGAGTTATGTTTCCTGAAAATCCATCAGTTACAACAACATCAACGGTTCCTTTTGTTATATCATCACCTTCGACATATCCATAGAAGTAGTCTTTTAGATCACTTTCTTTTATCATAAGAGAAGCACTGCGAACTGTATCGCTACCTTTTAAATCTTCTGAACCAACATTTAAGATACCAATAGATGGCTTTTCAATTTTTAGCACGACTTTTGCAAAAGCATGACCCATAACGGCAAATTGATATAAGACGTCAGAATTACACTCTACATTTGCACCCATATCAAGCAACACTGTTGCTTTCTTTTTTTGGTTAGGTATTGAAGTAACAATTGCTGGTCTGTCAATTGAAGGTAAAGGTCTTAATACTATTTTAGCAATTGCCATTAAAGCACCTGTATTTCCTGCGGAAACCACAACGTCAGCTTCTCCATCTTTTACAGCATTTATGGCAAGTCTCATGCTTGATCTTGTGCCTTTTCTCAAGGCAATTGATGGTTTTTCATCCGCAGAAACAAATTCATCAGTGTGAACAAGAGTAAATCTACCTTTTAAGTTTTTGCAACTTTGTAGATAAGGATTTATTTTTTTAGCATCACCGTAAAGTAGAAAATGGATATCGGAGTTAAGAGAAGCTGTGACGTCGGCTCCTTCTATAACTATTTTGGGAGCATAATCTCCTCCCATGCAGTCCAATGCTATTGTGTATTTTTTAGACACTTTGGAAAGTTACCTTCTTTGATTTTATTCTACAGAAGTATCTTTTTTCTTCTTTTTTTCTATAACAAGTTTTCCGTTATAGTATCCATCTAATGAAATGTGATGCGGAAGTTTAAATTCACCGGTAGTTTTATCGGTAACTACGTTTGCAATATCCATTGCGTAGGAGCCGTTGCTTCCTCTTCTCATGTTGCGTCTTGATTTAGTTTTCTTTCTTTTAGGAACTGCCATGACAGATTACTTAATTTAAAAGTTATTATATATTTATTAATGAGATTTATTGCTTTTGATGGTTAAGATAAGTGAAATTCTTAGAGCATCTTCAAAAACTGCTCTTGAATATAGATAACAGTTTCATAAAATCAACGTAAATTTATTATTTAGTATATTGATTATAAAAAATGAAAAAGTTTTTTTGTATTATTTTTATTGTTCTATCAACTTCTTGTATAAGTAATTATGAAAAAAGAGGTTATGCTTTTGAATTGTCTGACTACAATCTTTTGCAAGAAGGAGTTACAAGTAAAGAAGGTGTTCTAAAATTAATGGGATCTCCAACAATAATTTCTGATTTATCTTCTGATGAGAGTTGGATTTATTATTCAGAGGAAGTAAAAAAAATTTTATTTTTTTTGCCCAAAGTTGTTGAAAGAAAAGTTGTAGTGATAAAATTTGATGATTTAGAATCTGTTAGAAATATAGACGAATATGACTTAGATAACGAAGAATCAAAAATGAAATTTGTTCAGGAATATACTGAGGTAAAAAGTCATAATATAGGATTTTTTAAGTCAATATTTAGTAATATTGGACAAATTAAGCCTCAGTAATTTTATGAAATCTTGGTTAGGATTACTTGTATCAATTTTCTTAATTTTATTGCTTTCTTGTGAAAACAAAAAAGTGATGGTAAATACTGAAGTTTTTTGTCCTGATGGTTCGCGTCTTCTAATAAAAAATGTTAGGGCAAAAGACTTAGAATATGCAGCTCAAGAAGCTTATAAAATTAAAAAGAAATTTGGAACTTCAGAGACAAATACAGTATTTCGTTTGATCGATGGAAGAACTCTAAGCATTGCTAGAATTCCTCCAGAAAAGATGGTCGCTTGTGCTTTTAAGGAAAGCTACTATGGATTTGCTGAGAAAAGTTATATACGTTGATTTTGAATTAATCAGATCATTCTCCAAGCAGTTTCATCTTCTAAAAGTTTATGTAACATTTTGTTATTGATTCCGTGACCAGGTTTAGAAGCTTTAAAATGACCGATAATGAAATGTCCGGCTAGGTAAATGTCTCCAATAAAATCGAGAGTTTTGTGTCTTACAAACTCATTTTCATAACGCAAACCTTCCTTATTTACTATACCATTTTCATCAACTAAAATTGCATTATCAAGTGAACCACCTTTGGCAAGTCCTATTTTGTGAAGATAATCAATTTCATGTTTGAAACCAAAAGTTCTAGCACGACAAAGATCATTTTTGAAAGAGGCGAAGGTTGAAACGTAATCAAAGCTTTGGTGATTTATGTGTTTGTGATTAAAATCTATATGAAGGTCAATTGCGAATTCTTTACTTGGAGAAACTTCAATCATTTTACCATTATCTTCTTCTATTTTGATGGTTTTTATAACTTCTATAACTTTTCTTGGTTTTTCTTGAATATTTATTCCAGCACATTCAATTAAGAAGACAAATGGTTCTGAACTACCATCCATGATTGGAATTTCTGGTCCGTTTATTTCTATTATTAAATTATCAATTCCACATCCCCAAATTGCTGCCATCAAGTGTTCTACTGTAGAAACTGTAGCACCAAACTCGTTTGATATTGTTGTTCCTAAGTTAGTGGTAGTAACATTTTTATAATAGGCTTTTATCACATTTTTTCCTTCTTCAAGATCAATTCTTTTAAATGTGATGCCAGTATCACAGTTTGCTGGCAAAAGGTTTATAATTGCTTCTTTACCAGAATGGACTCCTATTCCGCTACAACTTGTTTTGCTATTTATTGTTTTTTGAGATGATGAAATCATTGTGATTTTTAAAAAGATTAAAAAAATTATTCTGCTATACTAATATTTTATGGCTTAGATTTCAAAGGGATTTTTGTTACGAAAGATTGCAGAATTTATTACTAATTATTACGTAAAAGTTAGTAATAAATTTTAGATTTTTGATTTTTAATCTATTTTACTCCAAGGAAATTTAGCTTCACTTTTACCATGAATAGTAAATGTTTTGCAAATCAAATCATAAGCTGTTGTTTTACTTTTTGTAAGTATATGAAGTTGAGTCCAAATTAAAAATATAAATCCAACGATCAGATTTGTATTATTGCCACTTATGGCTTCAAAGAAACCTACATGATATTTTTCTTGATAAATTAAAAGATAAAATACGAAAATTATTGGTAATACTGATAAGAAATAGTGAAGTAGGGCATTGTTAAAAGAAATTTTATTATCTTCTTTATCGACAATCATAATTTTCATAATTCTTTTACCAATAGTCGCTTTCCATGATGATGAATTAAGAAGAGCATAGTATAAAGCTCCTGCTGCAAATATTATAAAAAGAGTAAGTAAAAAAGAGTAAAATATTTTATGATTAATTAAAAAACTTATATGTTCTGGAGTTCTTTTTAAAGATTCAGTCCCAAATTTTTCTTGAAATTCAACTGAAAATTGTTCAGAAATTTTTTGTAGATAAAACATTCCGAAAAATTGTAGTAAAATACCTCTTAAAAATAATACTATTAAAACATCAATAGCTGAGGCAACACTTCTTTTTGTTGAGTTAGCAAATTTACTATCTTGTTTTTTTTCAAAAAGATTTTCTAAAAAGTTAGTGTTCATAACCGTGCTTTGTGATTTTGATTTTTTTGTTATCATCTCCAAACAATATAACTTTAGGAGTTTTATTACTTACTTTTTTCATAGATCCTATGCAAGTCAAATTAATTTTTAACTTATTGGCTAAGGATAATATTTTATCTTGATTCTCTTTTTTGACGGTGAAAATTAATTCATAGTCTTCTCCGCCACTAGACAAATTCTGAATTGTAATTGATTTGTCAATTTTTATTACCTTTTTTGTAGCTTGCGATAAAGGAATTTTATTTAAATAAATTTCTGCATCAAGTTTTGACGATTCACAAATATTTCTTAGATCAGCAAAAAGTCCATCCGAAACATCACAGGCACATTGTGATAGGTTATTTTTTAGTAATTCTTTTCCAAGATCTATTCTAGGAGTTGGAAAAAAGTGACGACTGATAAAATAATTTTTTTCTTTTGTATTTAATTTTTTGAAGCCTGCAATTTTATTTTGATTGAGACCTAAAAAAGAATCTCCAATTGTTCCGGAAACAAAAATTAAATCTCCATTTTTAGCGTTTAAACGTGATAATATTTTATTTTTTTCTATAATTCCAAAAATGGTAACAGAGAAAAAAAGTTGTTCTGATTTTACAGTATCACCGCCAATTAAAGTTAATCTAAATTGATCTTGAACAGATTTTAATCCATTGCAAAAATCTTTAACAAATTTTAGGTTCGTTTTTTTGTTTTTGGAAAAACCAAGAGAGTAATAAGCTGGAGTTGCACCAGAGCTAGCAATATCTGATAAGTTAGACAACAAAAGTTTTGATGCAATTTTAAAAGCTCCATCAGATTCTAAAAAATGCACATTTTCCACTATTAAGTCTTTGCTTATAACAAGTTCTTTGTTTTTTGGTAAAGAAATTTTAGCAACGTCATCTAAAAGGTTTTGTGAGATTTTAGAATTATTGGTTAATGGTGTAAAAAATTTTCTTATTAAAGAAAACTCCTCCAAATTTTTTGGCATTTTTAATTTATTTTAAAATCAACTAATATGGCTGAAGAAATAAAAAGATTCAAAAAACTTCCTATATCAAAATCTTGATTGGTTTTTTGATAAATGGTTTCATAAGTTTCATATAATTTTTTCTTTTTTGCAATCAAAGATAAAAAAGAATACTGAACTTCTGAAAGCTTAGTTATTTTTGGTGTATTAAGGCTTCGATCGATTAACAAGAATTCTTTTTCTTTTGTAGGGTAAAGTTTTTTTTGTTTATTTTTAGTATTATTTTTCCAAACAGAGTGAATTGAGAATTTTGATGAAAATAAATAACAAGAAGGATGAAGTGTAAAAGTAAGGTTATAAAACTTTTCTGGTTCTAAGTTTTTGAATTTTTCTAAGTCAAAAGCATTTTTAGGGTCTTTTGAGAAGTAACTTTTGTGATAAAGGAATTCAAGTTTTGCAAGATCTTCCAAATAACTTAGCTTATGTTTTTTTAAATTATTTTTAATCAAAATTGGAAATTCTTCTCCATATAAGTCAAGATTTCCGCTTTTTGAATGGTAATTTTTGATATATTCTGTTATTAAAAATTTAAAATATTTTTCTCCTGCAACGTTTTTAACAGCTTCAAAAGTTGAAGATAAAACTGATTCAAAATTTCCATTAACATTATTGCGATAAATGTTTAAGCGAGAAATTGCTTCTTTTTTTGAATATGGTAAAAACTTAAAAATATCTTTTTTATCATTGTCAATTAAGTGTTTTGTAAATTCTCTTTGTAAAGAAAGAAGGTTTTGGTTAGCTATTTTTTTTGACATTTTTTTGAAGAATTTTTCTAGCTTTTTTTGCTTCGTTTAAGAGAACTTTTAATTCTGGAATATCTTGATCCCATTCAATTAAACTTGGAATTTGTCCAAAAGTTTCTATTGCTTTATTGTAAATTTCCCAAACTTCTTTGCATACTTCACTATTATGAGTATCAATTAGAAGAGTTTTATTTTTTTTTCCGTCAAAAATTTTGCTCTTTGAATGTCCAGCTAAGTGTATTTCTTTTACAATTTCTTTGTTTAGTTTTTTTAAATAAGAAATTGGCTTAAAATTTTTATTATTTGAAGAACTTACAAATATATTGTTAACATCAAGCAGTAAAAAA
>CAZENB010000038.1:7389-16217 GCA_964513555.1 uncultured Rhizobium sp.
GGTTAACTGATTTATAAAATCTGCTTCATCCATTTCTTCATTTTTAAAAGATATATAAGATGAAGGATTTTCTACTAAAATTTCTCGTTTCAAAAAATTTTGCATGGCATCAATATTATTTGAAATTGCCTTTAGAGATTTATTGGTATATGGGAGTGGAAGAAGATCGTTAAAATGATTATTGTCAACCATTCCCCAAGAAATATGGTCAGAAACAAAGATTGGATCTATAATTTCAATTAGGTTTTTTAACTTTTTTAAATGATTTAAGTCAATTTCTTGGAATGAACCTAAAGAGTTACCAACAGAGTGTAAGCTTATTGGATAATTTTCTCTAATTTTTTGTAGATTTTTTATAGATGGTCCACCTTCTGCATAGTAGTTTTCGCTGTGAACTTCTAGCCAATCAATTTTTTGTGTTTTTTTGAGGAGGGAATTAATATGAGGAGAGCGAAGCCCAATTCCAACTATATCGTTGTCAATCGGGCTTTTTCGGGTGATTTTTATTGTCATAAACCACCCAAAAAAATACTATTTTTCAAGAAATTTTTCTTTTTTGGCTTTTTTTGTAACTTTAGCTTCAGGCTTTACTTTTTTAGTTTCTTCTACTTTTTTACCTGAGCAGTTGTTGCTTGCACATTTATGAGAAGATTTTTCAGAAGCCGCTTTAGAACAAGAAGCAACAAGGGTTAAGCCAACAACACCAGTAATGACTGATTTTAAGAAAGTTTTGTTCATGGAAATTACTTAAGTTTTGTTTATATTGAATAAGTTTTGGTTTGATTGTGGATTTGTTTTTTAGAGTTTATTTTCTTTTTTTGCGATTGTCAAATGCTTAATTCTTTTTTGACATTAATTATATATTAATTCAAAATTTACTTTGTAAGAAGCACATTTTCCCAAAATAACTTGTAAATATGATAAAAAATCAATTTTTAAGCGAAATAAATACAGAATTAGAAGATCTAAAAAATCTTGGTTTGTATAAAAGTGAATACCAAATAATTAGCTCTCAATCTTCAGAAATTAAAATAGTTGACGAAAAATCAAGTAAAAAAATGCTTAATTTTTGTGCTAACAATTATTTGGGTTTAGCAAATAACGCTCACTTGATTGAAGTTGCGAAAAGATCACTTGATGAGTATGGTCTTGGGGCTGCTTCTGTTCGTTTTATCTGTGGAACTTTTGATATTCATAAAAAATTTGAAAAAACCTTAGCTGATTTTTTAGGTTTTGAAGATGTTATAACTTTTTCTTCATGTTTTGCTGCAAATGGTGGTGTTTTTGCTTCTCTTTTTGACGAAAAAGATGCGATTATTTCTGCGGATTTGAATCATGCTAGTTTAATTGATGGAATTAGATTATCAAAAGCTCAGCGTTACTTTTTCAAGTTTGATGATATGAATGACTTAGAAAATAAATTAAAAGATTCTCAAGGTGCAAAAAATAGGGTTATTGTAACTGATGGAGTGTTTTCGATGGATGGTGATATAGCTAAGTTAAATGAAATTTGTGATTTAGCTGAAAAATATAACTCACTTGTTTTAGTTGATGATTCTCATGCCACTGGTTTTATTGGTGAAAATGGTCGCGGTACCTCTGAATTATGTAAAGTTGAAGGAAGAGTTGATATTCTGACTAGTACTTTAGGAAAAGCTTTAGGAGGAATGGGAGGTGGTTTTATTGCTTCAAAAAAGCAGATTATTGAAAAATTAAGAAATAAAGCTCGTCCTTACTTGTTTTCTAATAATGCTTTACCAGTCACTGCATCAGTTGGTCTTGAAATTATAGATATGATTAGGGATTCAAAAAATTTAATTAAAAAACTATCTGATAACACTTTATATTTCCGGAATAAAATGAGCGAAGCAGGATTTGAAATTAGACCAAGTAGTCATCCAGTTGTTGCTGTCATGTTTGGAGATGCTATTTTGGCTGGAAAAATTGCTAAAGCTATGATTGAAGAAGAAGGAATTTACGTGATTGCATTTTCTTTTCCTGTGGTTCCAAAAGGTGAGGCAAGAATTAGAGTTCAAATTTCATCTGCTCATAAAAAAGAACACTTAGATAAAGCGATCAAAGCTTTTATTAGAGTTGGAAAAAAGTTTGGGGTTATTAAATAAGTTTGGCATAATTTCTTAAATGGAACTTGATTTTCAATCTTCGTAATCATGCTTGCCCGCGATTACGTAAAGTATAGTTAATTAATACTTAGGACTTTATACTTCTGGCAATGAAGTCGAATATAAGAGAAACAAATTTTTAAATTTTATGAATAAAGAACAAACAGAAGATTTAAAATTAAAAATTGAGGAAGCTGCTATTGCAGTTCATAAAAAGGGAATGATTTTTGTAAAATCAACTGTTATTGCTCTTTTTTTGATTTTAGTTGTTTTGATGATTGCTTTTATATTAGTAAAAAATAAAAAAGATAAAACTGATTCTTTGCAAGTGGCTTCTTGTAGAGAGAACAAGTCAATTGTTTTGAATAGTGACATTGAAAAATTGGAAGTTCAGGGTAATTATATTAATGTTTTAACCAAATTTGACGCTAAAAATAAAAGCAAAGAATTCATAAAAATTGATGCTAATTGTGGTAATACTGATCTTGCTTCCTATGCTGTTTTTGAGGAAAAATCGCGCGGTCGTTTTTATAAAGAAAAAGAAGATGATTCGAAATTTAGATCAAATTTTGGGCGTGATCGTGATCGAATTATAAATGCATCAGCTTTTCGTCGTTTACAATATAAAACACAAGTTTTTGTGAATCATCAAGGTGATCACTATAGAACTCGTCTTACTCACTCAATTGAAGTTGCCCAAATTGCAAGATGGATTTCAGGAGCCTTAAAAGTTAATAAAGATTTAGCAGAAGTTGTGTCTTTAGCTCATGATTTGGGTCACACACCATTTGGTCACGCCGGAGAAGATGCTTTAAATTTTAAAATGATAAACTTTGGTGGATTTTCTCACAATGCTCATACGCTGAAAATTATTACTAAAATTGAAACCAGATTCGTTGAGTTTGAGGGTCTAAACTTATCATGGGAAATGTTAGAAGGTGTTGTAAAACATAATGGACCAATTTTTGATGAGTCAAAACATCATTCTTACATTTCAGAATTTAGCGAAAAATATGACTTAGATTTAAAAAGGTTTCCTTCTTTAGAAGCCCAAATTTCTGCAGCTTCAGATGATATAGCATATAATAATCACGATATTGAAGATGGCTTGAGAGCGGGTTTATTTGAACCGGAAGATTTATTTGCAATTCCTGTAATTGGAAAAATTTACCAAGAAATTTTAATGCAATATCCTAAAATAAAGCGCGAACTTTTAGTAGGCGAGGCTAAAAAGAAATTTACTTTGTTGATGGTATTAGATTTGGTTGAACAAACTAAAAGAAATATTACTCATAATAATATAAAAACCGAAGAAGATGTAAGAAATGCAGGAAGACTTTTGGTGCACTTTTCATCTCAAATTGAATCTGCTCACCAAGCTTTAAAAAAGTTTTTGATGCAAAACATGTATCGTCATACAGAAGTTAACCGTATGACGGCAAATGCTAAAAAAGTTGTTGGTGGTTTATTTGATTTTTACATGGAAAATCCAAATTGTTTGCCAAAAGAAAGAAGTTTGATGGCGCAAGAAATTTTAGAGAAAAGATTGCAAGACAAAGAACTAGCGGTTTTAGTTTCTGATTATATTGCAGGAATGACTGATCGTTTCGCAATTAAAGAGTATGAAGAGTTGGTGAGATAAAAAATATTGATTTGGTAAATTGAATTTAATTAGTAAAAACAAATAAAATTATGAAAAATATTCTAACTTATCGTGGCGTTGTTCCGCAAATTGATGAAACTGCTTTTATTGCCTCGACAGCAATTATATCAGGTGATGTAGTAATTGGTAAAAATGTTGGAGTTTGGTATGGTTGCGTTATTCGTGGTGATGTTGCAAAAATTAGAATTGGTGATTATACAAATATTCAAGATAACACAGTTATTCATGTTACTCGCGCTAATCATGCGCAAAACAAAACAGGTGACGAAGGAGGGCCAACAATTATTGGTAAAGGTGTTACAATTGGTCACAGTGCAATAATTCATGCTTGCATTATTGAAGACTATGCTTTTATCGGAATGGGTTCAATTATCATGGATTTGGCAAGAGTTGAGAAATACGGTATGCTTGCTGCTGGAGCGGTATTGACTCCAGGAAAAGTGGTGAATTCGGGACAAATTTGGGCAGGAAATCCAGCAAAATACTTTCGCGATTTAAACCAAAAAGAATTAGATTACATTAAAACTTCTGCCGAAAATTATATGGAATTGGCTGCTGAATATAAAGAAATACAGTCTTAGTTTAATGTCTTACTTTAATAAATCACAAATTGAGAAAATAGTTGAAATTGCTTTTGAAGCCGGAGAAATAGCTGCTAATGCTCAGAAATCTAGTAATTTTAAAGTGATGTTAAAGTCTGATAATTCAAGTGTAACAACCGCTGATGTTGAAGTTAGTAAATTTATTAATAAGAAGCTAAGTCAATATTTTCCAGAAATAGATATTGTTTGTGAAGAAGGAAATTTACGTGAAGTTAGCGATACTTTTTGGCTTATAGATCCAATTGATGGAACTAGCAGTTTTATTGAAGGAAGTTCTGAATTTGCTTTAAATATTGCTTTGGTGAAAGATAAAAAAGTAATATTTGGTTTAATTTACGCTCCTCTTTTTGAAAACGGAAAAATTGCATTCTCGAACTATGATGGAAATCTAGTTCTGCAGGATAAATATAGAAAAAACCATACTTTATCCTTTGAAAATTCTTATTCAAAAGAAAGATTGAAAATTATTACAAGTTCTAGAACAAAAGATTGTGATATTAAGAAATATTTGGATCAATTTTTTCCAAATTACTCAAATAATTTTGAAGTGGAGAGACTTTCTTCGGCAGTGAAGTTTTTTAGAATTATTGAAGGTAAAGCTGACTTATATCTTCATTTTCGTCCATCAATGGAATGGGATATAGCTTCTGGTCAATTTTTAGTTGAAATTATGGGTGGAAAAGTAAAAAAATTGTTTTTTAATGAAAATGGTTTTGAAATTGGTGAAGAAATGCCTTACAAAAAGCCTAATTTTGTCAATGAATCTTTTGTTTCTTTTATAGGGATTTTTTAAATATGGTAAAGAAATTCACAACTAATTGCGATTTTTCAGGTACAAAACGTCCAGTTACTTTATTTATTGGTGAATCTTTTAGTGGAGTTCATCCCTTGGCTTTTCAAAGCAGATGGTTATCTAAAGAAAAAGGCGGTACTGTTCCAAATGAAATTATGGATTCTTTTTCTAAACTAAAAGATATAGCAGATCAAAGCAGAGTTTCTTTTGAAGAGTTATGTGGACATATAATTGATGAGTTAAATGAAAGTAAATCTTTGGCTAGTAATTTAAAAAGAGCATCAGAATTTACTCAAACTAGTGAAGAAAAAATCACAAATAGTGCTGATATTTTAAATGCAAATAAAAAACAGGGAAAAAGTAAATAGATTTATGGATAAAAATAAAGTTGTTGCAGTTTTAATGGGTGGTTGGAATTCAGAAAGAGAAGTTTCTCTAAGATCTGGTGAAGCAGTTTATAATGCTTTGATTTCTTTGGGTTACAAAGCCGTTAAAATTGATTTTTCTCGTGATATTCTTAAACAAATTCAAGATGTAAAACCAGATATTATTTTCAATGCTTTGCATGGACAATATGGTGAAGATGGAAGACTGCAAGGTTTTTTAGATATCATTGGAATTCCATATACTCATTCTGGAATTACAGCTTCAGCAATTTGTATGGATAAAATTTTGACCAGAAAAATTTGCCAAACTTTTGGAATAAAATCTCCACAATACGGAATTGTAAGAAAAGGTGATGATGAAAATAATAAAAAAGTGATGTTTGAAATTGGAAAACCATTTGTTATAAAACCTGTAAACGAAGGTTCTAGTGTTGGAGTTGAGGTGATTTTAGCTAATACAAAATTTGATCTTTCATCTTATGAGTGGAAATTTGGTGATGAAATGATTATAGAAAAATATTTAGCCGGCCAAGAAATACAAGTTGCTGTAATGGATAATAAGTCACTTGGTGCAATTGAAATTAGACCGCATGGTTTATTTTACGATTATAAATGTAAATATACTCCCGGAATGACTGATTATATTATGCCCGCTGAAATTTCTGGTGAAAAATATAAGGAAGTTTTAGCTTTAGCTGAAAAGTGTCACCAAGCTTTTGGTTGTAAAGGTGTAAGTAGAGTGGATTTCATTTTAAATAACAAAAATGATGGAGATAATAATTTTTATCTTCTTGAAGTTAATACTCACCCTGGTTTTACTCCAACCTCTTTAGTTCCAAAAATTGCCAAACATGCAGGAATTTCTTTTGAAGAAATAGTTGAATATCTTTTAAATAGTGCCGATAAAGAGCTTAATAATAAAATTTTATCTCTGGCATGAATGAAAAGTTTAAAGAAAAAATAAAAGATTTTTTCCTTAGTAATAGATTATTCAGAAAGCTAAGAAATTTCTTTAACTATGTAATTTTACCATTTTTAATAAAAGCTATTTTAATTATATTGGTAATAGTTATTGTTTTAGGTATTAAAACTACAAAGCCATATTACTTTGAAGAGGTTTATAGTAAATCTTCTTTTTACTTCTTAAGATACTTGCATCTTGACAATCATCAATTTAAAGAGGTAAGAGTTAGCGGTAACAAAAGAACTTCTGAATCTGATATAGCAGAAATTGTAAATGAGATTGGGAAAGATAATTACAATTTTAGTGAGAGCACTAAAGAAAATTCTTACCAGCCAATAATTAAAAAAATCGTATTAAAGATAAAAGAAAAACTTCCTTGGATTAATGAAGTTGTAATAACTAGAAATATGCCAAATTCTATTAGTATTTCAGTGACTGAATACGAACCTTTCGCAATATGGCATAAAGATGATAAGAAGTATGTTGCGGATAAAGATGGTAATATTGTTTTGGTTCAAGATGTAGAAGAGTTTAAAGATCTTCTTATTTTATCGGGAGATGGAGCTACAAATAACGTTAAGTCGTTGTTTAATATTTTTGCAATTGATCCAAATTTAGGTTCTCAGGTTTATTCAGCAACTTGGATTGGTGGTAGAAGATGGGACATAAGACTTGATAATGGTTTGTTGATAAAACTTCCCGAAAGTAATATTAGCGAAGCATGGAATGGATTGTTGAAAATTTATAATATGCAAGGAGCCATGGTCGGTTTAAGTGTGATTGATTTGAGAGTTGAAGGGAAAATTTATCTTGAATATGGTGATTCAATTGTTAAAGAAATAAAAAGTCTGTAAAAAATATAGATTTGCAAATATATAGATTAATCAAATGACAAAGAATTTTAAAAAAGGAAAAATAGTCGCCTGCCTTGATATTGGTTCTTCCAAAGTTGTTTGTCTTATTGCTTCAATTAATGCTGGTAATGTTGAAATCTTGGGATATGGACATAAAGAGTCAAAAGGTATAGTTGGTAGCGTTGTTTCAGATATGAAAATAGCTCAAAAAGCAATTACTAGCGTTGTTGCTGAAGCTGAAAGAATGGCTGGTTTAAATATTGATAAGCTTTTGGTGGGAATTTCAGGAAATCAGGTTAAGTCAACCAGAAGAGAAGTTAGCATTAAAATTTCATCAGACATAGTAAAATTTTCTGATATTGGAAATTTGGCTAATATTATTCGTAGTGAGTTTAGAAAGAAAAATCGTGAAATTATTCACCTAATACCTTTACAATATAACCTTGACGATTTGCCTGCAGTTGAAAATCCACGTTATATGTCGGGGGAAAAGTTGAATGCTAAATTTCATGTAGTTTCAACTTCTTACAATACTGTTAGAAATATTGAGAACTGTTTGAAAAGATGTCAGCTTTCAATTAATAGTTATGTTGTTGAACCTTACGCTTCTTCTCTTTCTTGCTTAACTGAAAATGAAAACAATCTTGGAACATTGCTTATTGATATTGGAGGAAGTTCAACATCTTTTTGTGTAATAATATCTAAAAAATTATTTTATGTAGGAAGTTCAAATATTGGTGGAATAAATATTACCAAGGATATTTCAACAATACTTAATATTAAGTTTGAGTTAGCTGAAAAAATAAAAAGTCTTAACAATTCTCTATTAATAAGTCCTATCGAAGAAAAAGAGTTGATTAAATTAAAAATTCTTGATTTTGAAGAAGGTCCAGAAATGGTTAATATAAATCGTCTAGAATTCCGTGATATAATAAAAGCTAGATTAGAAGAAATGTTTGAGCTTACCAAAGAAAACTTGCAAAAAGCTGGTATTCCTCTTGATATTATAGGAAATGTTGTTCTTACTGGAGGCGTAACTTCAACTGTCGGAATTGATAGATTAGCTTCAGAAATTTTTGGAAAAAATGTCCGTATTGGTTATCCTACCAAACCAGAGGGAATGCCATCGGAAATTTTAAATCCAACATATTCTTCTTGCTTGGGAATGATGGTATTTTTGAAAAATATGTATTTGAGAGAAAGGATTAAAGACGGTTTTGAAGTTAAAAACAGTTGGTTTAGACAGTTTATAGAAAAATTAGCAGCAATATAAAGAAATTATTGTTTTGAGTATTGAACTAAAATTTGATATTTATAAAAAAGATAAGGAAATTATAATATTAAACTCAAAAAAAATGTTATTCTGAGATGAAGCGAAGGATCTCAGGACTGTTGAATTTCAATTCAAATAATTTTAGAAAAACTTTTTAAATTTCCCTGATT
>CAZENB010000039.1:0-16118 GCA_964513555.1 uncultured Rhizobium sp.
TTAGATATGGCTTTAATGGGAGTATAGATTTATGTTTTGGTATAATTTGCTTGGGTCAATAACCACTCTAAGTAGAAACAAGTTCCAAGGTAAAATTGGAACATTATTATCTTTAGAGCCTGACCATAGAACTTTACAAGCTCTAGTATTCTGATAGTCAGTATTTCTTGAATTTAAGTTTCTTTTATTTCCATATTGTGGGAAAGAATCAATGATATCTTCTAATTCTTCAAATTGGACAATCACAGAGAATACTATGAAAATTTGCTTCAGATGGGTTTAGTGGATTAGAATATTCTCTTTTGTCAGCTTTTGCGAAGCTCTTCATTTCTGAAATTAGTTCTAATTTTTCTCTCTATAATGCAAAATAGGTTTGAGTTTTGAATTTAGATTATAGACCTCTTCTTTCTTCATAAAAGGAAGAAGAGGTCACAACAAATTTATTTTTTGTCTTTTGCTCTAGTAACAAGAGATTTTTTGCCGCCCGATTGCTTTTGGAAAACGTGTAGTATTTTTTCAGCATCTTCAAAAGGAACTGCAAAGAATGAAAAAGCATCAAACATTTTTACATCATCAATTCTTCTTTGATCAACACCGGTTTTAGATTGAATAAAATCAACTAATCTTCTTGGGTCCATTTGATCATTTCTTCCTTTTGCGATGAAAAGTCGAGCTGTACCTTTGCGATCAATATAACCCCTGCCTTGTGATCCAATTGGTCTATGACCAGTAGCACCGCGATCATCATAGTAGAAGTCTTTGTTTTTCTTATAAGCACCAATATCACTAATTTCGCTGTAATTGCTTTCATTTAATTCATCTTTGAAAGCTAATTTTAATAATGCGGCAAGAGCTGTTTTTGCATCAGAATCTTTTAACATTTCTTCTGCAATTGGTTCTAAGTCAGAAAAATTTCCTGCTGTAATAATTTCAGAAATAGCATTTTTTATGCGTTGTTTTTTGCTTTCAATTACTTCTGCAACATTTGGAACTTTTTGCTTAGTTATTGTGGCATTTGCAATTCTTTGTATTGAAGTCAATTTACGATATTCTGAAGGAGTGATTAAGGTAATTGCGGTTCCGCTTTTACCAGCTCTTCCAGTTCTTCCAATTCTGTGAACGTAACTTTCAGGATCTTGTGGTAGAGAATAGTTAATAACGTGAGTTAGATTATCAATGTCAATTCCACGTGCAGCAACGTCAGTTGCAACTAAAACAGTAAGTTTTTTAGTGCGGAATTTTTGCAATACTTTTTCTCTTTGTCCTTGTGATAAATCTCCATGAATTGCTTCAGCTCTACAGCCTCTGTTAGTAAGCTTATGCGCAATTTCGTCAGCATCAACTTTAGTTCTTGTAAATACCATACCATAAAAACTTTCTTCAACGTCAATAATTCTGAATAAAGCTTCAAATTTATCTGATTGAGAAACCTCGAAGTAAATTTGTTGAATATTTGCTCGACTTATTTGCTCTGAAGCAACTGAAATTACTTCGTAATCATTCATGTAATTTTTTGCCAAACGCTCAATATGAGTTGGCATTGTTGCAGAAAATAATACTGTACGACGTTGTTTAGGAGCTGCTTTTAGTATTGCTTCGATGTCATCAATGAAGCCCATATTTAGCATTTCATCAGCTTCATCTAGTACGATGTAGGACACTTTTGATATGTCCATTGTTTTGCGCTCCAAATGATCTAGAATTCTTCCTGGAGTTCCAACTACAATATCTACACCTCTTTTTAGACGATCAATTTGTCTTTCAATTGGTTGTCCACCGTAAACAGCGATAATTTTGGTTTTTTGTTCTTCAGCAAAGCTGCTTAATTCTTCAGTAACTTGAATTGCTAATTCACGTGTTGGAGCAAGAATTACTGCTTGAATTTTTTTTGATTCAGGAACAACATTTTCAATTAGCGGTATACCAAAAGCAGCGGTTTTTCCAGTGCCAGTATGGGCTTTGCCAATTAGGTCTTTTTTATTTTCAAGAAGGAAAGGAATAGTTTTTGCTTGTATTGGTGTTGGTTCTTCAAAGCCCTTTTTATGTAGGGAGTTAAGCATCGTTTCAGAAAGACCAAGGTCTCTGAATTTTGTTAAGTTTGTCGGCATGATTTAATTTTTGTATATTGAAGAATTTAAAAATTGCTTGATAAATTCTTGGGAAAAAGCCCATTTCTATTGGCTTTCTAGCGTCAATTATGAAGCATAATCTTTTCAAAGTAAAGCTGTTAATTTTTTTGATTTACTCGTACGTACTTTTCTTCACCGTATCTAAATTCTTCAATACCTAATAGAGGATCAATTTTGAAATATGTTAAATTTCCATCAATATTTCCAGAAATTTCCAAGCCTTGTTTGTTGATTTTATATTGACCTTCTTTCTTTTTTGGATCGAATCCAAGAATTAGTAATAAGTTATTGTAAAATCTTGTTAATTTTTTGTTTTTTAGAGAAAAAGCAATATTATCAGAATATTCAAGATCTTGACCGTAACTCAAAGGAATTCTTGGCGCCGCACAAAATAAATGATAAAGCGCTGAAACTTTTTTAGTTTTCAAATTATAAAAATAAAATTGGCTACCAATCCTAAAATGATGAAGTTTTGAAGTTCCATCATTTAGACAAAATTCTCCAGTTTCCTCATTAATTTCAGATGTGATTTCTACTATAGAATTATCACTTTTTTTGAAAAACATTTTATCATCAATTATGAAATTAAGAGCTTTTAGAGTGGATTGATTAAAGTTTATACTTTCTAAAATTTCATTTTTAATTGGAGTTCTATGAAAGTAAACTTTGTTGTTACTGATGAAATTCACAAGATGGAAAGGTATTGTTTTTGCTCCAACTTCTCCTTGATATTGTACTTGCAGATGTAAGTGTGGTTCTTGAGAATAGCCGCTATTTCCACATTCGGCAATTTTTTGTCCAGCACTTACAAAGTCACCAATTTTTACAATCAGAGAGTTTTGCTTAAGATGAGATAATTTTACAAAAAATCCGTAAGAACTTTTTATGATAATGTAATTTCCCCAGTTACGACTGGTTTCAACTTCTGCAATTTTATTATCTTTTTCATTGTAAATACAAGAAGTTACAACGCCATCAATTGGCGACAAAACGTCTTTTGCAAAAGATAAATGGTCTTCAAGATTAAGTCCTTTATTCTTTATAATTTTATTATTTTCATCCAAGGTAACAAAATCTAAAGCATATTTCCAAAAACCTTTATGTGTTATATCACCATCAAAAGCCTGTTGAATTTGCCATCTTCCAGCAACTGGTAAAAATAGTCCAATTTCTCCAAATTTATGACGTTTTTGTAATGTATAATAATTTTCAAGATTATCCTCAGGGGTTGCGAAAAATAATTTATTTAATTTTGTTGGGTTTATTATTTTTAAAGCTAGAAGAAATGACAAAGTAACCAATATGAAAGGAAAAGATAAAATTGGTAAAAACCAAGGGTTCAGTATTTTACTTGCTACAGTAACTATAATTGCAGTGATTATTGTCAGAATTGAGGCAAAAAATATGGATAATTTTGATGGTGTCATAAAAATTCCACCAACTAATGCAAAAACAAGAGAGTAATTGTAGCTTTCACTGTATAAGCTTAGTTCTTGCGTTTGCGTACGAAAAAAAGATTCGGCGTAATTACCAATTGAAAATCCAATAAAAAGAAATAAAGCGCTTAATGGTGAAGTAAGTAAAATTGCGATAAAAAATAGCATTCCAAATAAAGGGTTAGTAAAGCATAAAACAGAGGAAAGTGCATGGAAAAATTGCAGAGAAAAGTTTGGTAAAAAACTTATAATATCAGGTGCTAAAAAATGTTGTGGTAAAGTTGAGAATTTATAAATTTCCGGGTTTAATATAAATATTGTTAGAGCTGATATAAAAAAGGGTAGAGATAAAATTGGAAGATTATTATTTTGAAAGAGCTTTTCCAAAGCTGCTGTGACAATTATTGTAAGAAAAACAACAATTAAAAGAAGTGCTAAAATATGGAAATTAATACTAAATAAATTACCTATAACCAAACCAATTAAAAGAGAATTTCTTAAAGCAGAGTTAGTAAATGAAGAATTTGAATGTGAAGATAAAAAACTCAAAAAAGTATAGCAAATTAATAAAGCAATTAAACCGCAAATCCCAGAATTTGGCTGAATTAAAGTTGCCAAAGCAAGAAAAGCGCCTAAGTAAAATGATTTTAAACCAAAAATTGTAGAGTACGAATTGAATAATGGTTCAAAATTTTTTAATTTTGCGAGCATTTTCTAGGATTCCATTCTATTAATATCTTCAAGATTTTCAGCGCGTCGAATTAATTTTACATTCATATTGTCATCAATCATTACAACTGCAGGACGATACTGAATAAATTGCATCCACTGTGTTACATTATAAGCTCCAACAGGAGATAAAATTAGACGTTGAAATCTCTTTAAGCGGGGCAACAAAATTGCTTCATTTACGACATCAATATTCATGCAAAGTGGACCAAACAAAATAGATGGTTCCAAAATTCCTTGAGTTTCTTCTTCTAGCTCTATTTTGAATTTATACCAAGTCGAAGTATATAAAAGATTAACTCCAGCGTCTAAAACATAAGAACGCCGACCATCTGATAAAAGTTTATCTGCAACAACTGATGTTATTAAAAAACCTGCTTCATCAACTAAGTGACGACCAAGCTCAAAAATTAATTTTGGAGGATTTTTGCGATTTTTTAGTAAATCAAGATGCTTGCCAATTTCATCTGCGTAATCTTCAACATTTGGGACACTAATTTCTGGAGATTGATAAACAGTTTTTAAGTAATTTTTACTAGCAAAACCTCCTCCAAGATCAATGAATTCAAGTTCGTATCCTACGAGTTTTTCAACTTCAGTCATAAAACCAATCATTTTCTCAAGCGCTTTACCATAAGCTTTTTGATCGGTTATGAAGGTGCCAATGTGACAGTGTATACCATTAACTTTTAGAAAAGATGATCGTAGTATTTTATTAATAGCTGCAATTGCTTGACCATTTTCTAAATTAAATCCGAAGCGTGACCATGCTGGATAAATGCCGCAGTTAAAATTAATTCTGATTCCAATGCTAACTTTCTTATTTAAAGATTTTGCGATTTCTTCAATATCAGAAATTTCGTCAAAATGATCGATATGAATTTGAGCATTTTCTTCGACTGCTTTTATCAATGATCTTTTTGATTTAAATGGACCATTAAATATTATTTTATTTCCCGGAACGCCAAGAGCGCGCGCTTTATCATATTCAAAATCGCTTACAACTTCTGCCCAAGAACCTTCTTCATGAAAACAATTGCAAATTTCATTTAAGTAGTTGGTTTTATAACTCCAGCCAAAGCAAACATTTGGATAAATTTTAGACATGACCTTTTTTGCATCATGAAATTTTTCCTTTAATTTTTTCTTTGAAAAAACAAACAAAGGCGAGCCAAATTTTTCTACCAAATCAGATATTTTAACGTCTTCTATAGTGTTTCTTATAAACTGATAATCTTGACCTAAGCTACCATGCTTCAAATAAAGAGGATTGCTTACTTTTACAATGCTTGGTTTTAAATATTGTTTCATAATCCGTTACGGTTTTTATAAGAAATTAAATTTTGAAATGGCTCTAAGTCACTTACAAACTCGGCAGAATAGCGTACCATATATTTTCCAAATGGATAATTAAAATTCTTTTCACAATCTCCATTCTCTAAAATTTCTAAGAGCATTTTAGGCAAGTTTATTCCAATTGCGCTTGCAAAATAAACCCATGCTGGAAAACGAGGATTAATTTCAATTAAATATACTCCATCTTGATTGATTATAAATTCTAATTCAAAAGGTCCACGCCATTTTGTTGATTCAACAAAGGAATCACAAATTTTTTCAAGTCTATTATCTTTAATTGATACTGCTGTCCAAACTTTTCCAATATTTGTTGTTAGTTGCTTTTTTATAGCAACTCTTCCTTTGATTTTTCCTTCTTTGTTGGCAAGAGCAATCATATTTACTTCTTGTCCGCTTACTCTTTCTTGTAGTAAAATTGGAAAACCCCAACTTGCGGCAATTTCCGTTGCTTTTAAAATAGCATTTTCAACATTATAACAAGTAAAAGCTTGGTAATATTTTCCTTTAATTATTACTGGGAAATCGTAATTTTTAATTTCTTCCGTTAGTTCTGAGATATTAAAAATGGTTGTTGTTTTTGGATGCAAACATCCAATTTCTTTGCTAAGCTGAGTTAAATGTTCTTTGTTTCGCAGTTCAAATTGCTCAATAGTTGGCAGTAAGGTTTTTATTCCAATTTTAGCTAAATAATTTTGATTTTTTATCATCAAAGGAAGCTCAACATCAAGACAGGGTATTATTATATCAAGACCTGATTTTTGTTTTATCTCTTGTAAAGAATTTAAAGTTACCTCAAATCCTTCATTAGGGTAAGGCATTAAAAAGCTATTAGAAAAAAGATTAGGAAGATAATTTCCCGGATCATTTACATCATAGCTAATTCCAATTAGGTTCAAGTTTTTTTCAGTTTCAATAAGACTTCTTGCAACGCCACAACCTGGGCCTGGGTTATCTGTTGCGTTAATTCCAGAAATTGCGATAACTTTCTTCATTTTGTAAGTCCGTTTATAAAAAGATTATTCTGAAATTCTAAAACATCTGAAAGAGCTTGTTCAGGACTAAGATTATAGTTTGTAGCTATAATTTCTGAAACTTCTTCAATTGTTTTGTCTTGTTGTAATAGAGAGACTATTAAAGAAGCAGATTCATTTATTTGATAACTATCTCCGTTTCTTGAATCAAAAGCTAAACCACTTTTACTTATGCTTAAATGACTAATGGCAATTTTCATATTAGATTTTATTTAAAGAATTATTTTGCACATGTAGAACTAACCCCAACAGCTTCTGAAATGTTTTTAAAGCCATCTTGTTCAACCATTCTGCTTAATTCTCTTTTAATTTTCTCAACCAAGCCAAAACCTTCATATATAAAAGCAGAATAAATTTGAACTAAAGAAGCTCCACATTTAATTTTTTCATAAGCATCAGCAGCTGAAGAAATACCACCAATTCCAATTAACGGAATTTTGCCATCTGTAAATTTATAGAAGTTTTTCAATACCTCGTTAGATTTTGTTAGTAATGGTTTTCCACTCAATCCACCAGTTTCTGAAGAGTTTTTATTTTTTAAATTTAAGTTGCGGTCAATAGTTGTATTGCTTATTATCATGCCATTAACTGAATTTCTCATCACAATTTCTGCAATGTTATATTGCTCATCTAAATTTAGATCTGGTGCAACTTTTAGTAAAATTGCAACATCTTTGCCATTTTTATTTTTAAGCTCATTTTTTTTCTTCATTATTTCATTTAAAAATAAATCAAGATGATCTTGTTTTTGTAAATCACGCAAGTTTTTGGTATTTGGCGAAGAAATGTTTATAGTAATGTAAGAGGCTTGATTATAAAACCTTTCAAGAAGAGGTAAGTAGTCTTCCAGAGCGTTTTCAGTATCTTTATTTTTACCAATGTTTATTCCCAAAGGAATTTGAATTTTTTTGCTAATTTTATCAATATTTTCAGCAAAAATATCAGCTCCTAAATTATTGAAGCCAAGACGATTGATAATTGCTTTGTCTTCTTCAAGTCTAAAAATTCTTGGTTTATCATTTCCTTGCTGTGGAATTGGTGTTACAGTTCCGCATTCAACTGCTCCAAATCCAAACTTTTCTAAAGTTAGTGCAACTTGAGCATTTTTATCAAAACCAGCGGCCATTAAAACTGGATTTTTAAAATTCAGTCCGAACTCTTTTATTTGTAAGTTATTATATTCACGATTAAGACAAAAAAGCGTGGCAGTTTTTGGACAAAAACGTAAAAAATCTATGGCTAAATTATGCGCAATCTCAGGATCAATCTGAAAAATTGCTGGGCGAAATATTTTGTAAATCATAATTGATTAAAGTTTGGGGAATTTGCTACTTGTTATATTCTTTGTTAACCAAATTAATGCTTTTTTAAAGTTCCTTGCGGTGAAAAAATATTGCAGAAGTCACTAGACTTCCACTTATAATTAAAATTACTATAGAAAAGTTCTGTAACAGAGGATTTTTTGATAAGCGTTTTTTAAAATAAGACATTCTTGAATTATCAGCATAGTTTTTTTTCTGAGCTAATTTTGCAAACTTATTATTTTCATTGGTAATTTCTAAATCATTCGAAGTGTTCAAGTTAAAGGAACCTAATAATATTTCTTTTTGTTGTTCAGACTTATTTTGTTCAAATTCTTGATTAATTTTCTCAACATTTTTGCCAACAAAAAACATTAAAAATGCTGCAATAAAAAAAGGCACAAGAAATACCAATAAAATTGGAATTTGTTTTAAATTAATTTTGAAATTGGCTAGAGAAAAATCGTCAGTAATAATTGTTAGAACGCAGACAAAATAGAAGGTGCTTAAAATAGTCGCTTCTTTTAATACCTCATAATTTGAGATTACTAAGTTTAAAAGAAGCAAAAAAATAAAATAAGAAACGATAATTCCAGCAATCGCATTTACTTTGTCTTTTGTGCAAAAGATAACAATAATTGTCACAATTGCAAAAGCTAAAATAGTTAAGAATTTAGCATCAAAAAACATTGCTTCGTTATCTTGTTTTAGTCGCGTAACAATTCGTTTACAGAAGTTTTTGAACGTGTTTTTTCGTCAACTTTTTTTACGATTACTGCTGCATATAGTGATAAATTTTTATCACCTTTATTGGAAGCAATATTTCCTGGAACAACTACCGAATAGGCAGGAACTCTTCCGTAGAATATTTCACCAGTTTTACGATCAATAATTTTTGTTGAAGATCCTATATAAACACCCATTGAAATTACAGAACCAGTCTCAACAATCACACCTTCAGCAATTTCACTTCTTGCACCGATAAAGCAATTGTCTTCAATAATTACAGGATTTGCTTGCAAAGGTTCTAAAACACCACCAATACCAGCTCCTCCCGAAATATGGCAATGTTTGCCAATTTGTGCGCAAGATCCAACTGTAGCCCAAGTATCAACCATTGTTCCTTCATCAACATAAGCTCCAAGATTGACGAAAGATGGCATTAAAACCACATTTTTTGCAATGAATGCTGAATGTCTAACAACTGCTCCTGCAACCGCCCTAAATCCAGCTTTGCGGAAATCTTCTTCGCTCCAATTAGAAAATTTCAAAGCAACTTTGTCAAAGTGAGTTAAAGAATCACCATTTGAAGAAGATTGGTTTTTGCTCAGGAAATTGTCATTCAATCTAAAAGACAATAAAATGGCTTTTTTAATCCATTGATTTACTTGCCAAATGCCATTTTTCTTTTCGCAAATTCTAATTTCACCGCGATCAAGTAAAGAAAGAGTTTCATTTACAGAGTTTCTAATTTCGCCAGTTGTTGAAAGATTAATTTCATTTCTATTTTCAAAAGCTTTTTCGATAATTTTTGCAAGATTTTCGGTCATTTTAATTTTATTTTAAATTTATAAAAGCCATTCTAATGAGTCGTAAGAATCGCAAGAGACACATCTTGCCGACCATTGAGATGTCGATATATTGCAGCTACTACAAGCGTAATGTAAATGATCTTGAATCATTTCAGCTTTGTGTAAGTTTTGTTCGGCCTCAATATTATTCTTCAAACGTTTTTGACTATAAGCAAGAAGTTTGTATGCTCTATGAGTTTTTTCACTTTTTAAAGATAAACTCAAGAACTCATTTGCCATATTGAAATTTTTAGTCCTAAACGCAGTTATTCCAATTGCAAGTCTCGATAAATAGTTGTCTTTATTTTTCGATACTAACTTTTTCATTTCGTTGATTCTTTTATCAGAACTAGTTTTGTAATTTGTTAGGTCAAAAATTTCAGCTAAGATGATGTGAGAATTTTTTTGCCATATTTTTTTAATTGCCCATTTCGCTTTAAAAATAAAGCCTTTCTTTATCCAACATCTTAAAGCAATTTCTATTGCTGGTAAAAAGTTTTCTTCTGATTTTAAAGCTAAATTAGCATATTTTATCGCTGACCAAAATTCTTTATTACGATAGTGTTCAAATGCAATTGCAGTATTTATTACTGCAGCGTCTCTTTTTTGTAAATCATTCAAGAATTTATCTTGACCATATTCTTTGATTAAATATTTGGTTTCTTTCCATAAACCTTGTTTTTTATAAAGAATAAAAAGCTCTTGAGCAATTTCAATATTGTCTTTTTTTACTGATAGAATTTGCTCGGCATAAGCAACTGCTGATAAATCATCTTTTTTATCTAAGGCTGCTGCGAATTTTGATTTTAAAACTAAAATTTTTGAATATTTGCTGTTTTCAATGCTGGCAAAAAGTTTTTCTGCTTTTTCATAAGATTTATTTTCAAATTCAATTTTTCCCTGCAAAAAAGCATTTAATTTTTTTGCTTTAATTAATTTGGAAGAATTTCTGTATAAGTGTTCAAAAGCTTTTTTGTCTTTCAACTCAATTGCCATTAATAACTCAGAAATCTCGTCAAATCCTTTGCGATGTTTTTTAATTAAATCTTCTAGTTTTCTAACATGGGTTTTTTTGAAAAGAAGTTTGAAAACAGATGGAAAACCAATTGTCAAAACTCGAGCAGCTAGGTAAGAAACTGCGCAAATAAAAAGCGTTGCAAGAGAAGTCAGCAAAATTGCAATTAAAACATTAGTTCTAATTTCATAACCAAGCCATGTAATTAAAACTTCTCCATTGCTCTCTAAAATCCAAGCAAAAGAGACACTGATTAAAAAAGCAATGAATAAAAACCACAAAGTTTTAAGCATATTTAATTTAAGGTTTTTAAGTAAGATAAAATATCAGAATCAATTCTCTGTAGCTCAACTGCAATATTAAGTTTAACTAAAAAATCATTAGTTATTTGATGATAAGATTGATCTAACATTAACAGGTTTTGCATCGCTTCTTGATAATTTTGTTCTTTCAGTAATTTTTCAATCCTAACAACAATAGAATCAATATCGTTTGGGTTATTTTCATCAATTCTTCTTATAACAAGTAAGTTAGAAACTTTGTGGCGAATTTTGAAAAGAAAACTTTGTTGTTCTCCTATATCATTTTTGGTTGCAATAATTTCTGGAATTAAGTTTTTAAAATCAGTAATTAATTTTTCTGAACCAATAAAATCTTTTAAAATTGGTCGTAATTGCATAACTTTTTCATGCAGATTTGAATCAAGAATTGAAATAGTTTCAATATCCTGTAAATTTTCTTTGAATGTTTGATTGGCAAAATTTTTGGCAAAAACTTTTTGCCTTAAATTAATGTAAGAAAAAACCATTTTAGAAAAAGTTTCGCGACTTTTATATTTTTCAAAATCTTCTCTTAAAACCTTTATTTGACTTCTTAGTTCATTAATTTGAATCTGATTTTTTAACAACATTTGATAAACAAATTCTGAGCCTTTTTCTTGAAGTTCAGCAATTGAAATTTCTGCCAAATCATCAGGGTTTTCTTCTGGTGAATTCAAATATTCTTCTGAAATATCAAAAATCCCATTATCAGAATTGTTCGTTTTTTCTGAATGATGATTGTTTTTGTTATGCGAATTTTGCAAGTAAGAAAAAGCAAAGTAAGAAGATATAATTATGAAGGCAAAAGTTGAAACTATCATTAGAACAAGCTTGTTGCTTTTTTTATTGGTCTGATTTGCGGAGATGTTTTCTTCAGTCATAAAATTTATTTAAAATTAAATTTTTAGCAAAAGTTGTTGAGTTTTTAAAAACTAATTTCTGATCTAATTGTTGCGCAAAAATTTTAATTTCTTCGCTTAAACATACAAACTCCGTATTTTGGAAAGCTTCTTTTAGATTATGCTTATTTAATAAGTCATAAAATATTTTAGTACTATTTTTTGAGTATAGTAGTACAAAATCAAAATTTTTTCTCTTAACTTCTTGTAAAAAGATCTCTGAAAAAAATTCACTAGGAATAGTTTTATAAGAGATAATTTTATCAACAAAAATTTTATATTTGTTTAATTCTTGCTTAAAGTCCAGCGTTATAACTTCACCACAAAAATATAAAAAGTTTTGTGATATTTTTGTGCTTTCAATAATTAGTTTTTGTAAATTTTTAGCATTTTCTTGCTGCGGATAAAAGACATTTTTATATCCGGATTTTAAGAAAGGCTGGGCGGTTTTTTTTCCAACAACAAAAATATTTATTGTTTGATCAAATTTTAAATTAGAAAGTGTTAGAAGAGCATTTTTTGCTGCGTTTAAGCTTGTTAAAATAATACCATCATATCTTTTTTGTTTTAAAATTTTTAAGTCTTGTTCATTAAGAGAAGCATTTTGAACAGTAAAAAGAGGTTCAATAAAAACATCATAGTTTTTGCTTTGAAGAAACTCTAAGATATCTTTTGATTGATTATGTGGTCTTGTTATTAAGATGTTTTGTTTCATGTGTTTTTCAAAAACTGTTGCCAAGTTAAAAAATAAACCTACAATGCTCGCCCTCTTTTGTAAATCTTTGTTTAATTTCAATTTAAAATAAACATGAATATTCATGAATATCAGGCAAAAGCCCTGCTTAAAAAATTCGGAGTTGCTGTGCCGGAAGGTCATGTAGCTTTTTCTGTGCCAGAAGCTGTTGAAGCTGCTAAAACACTAGAAGCTTCAGGAAATAAAGTTTTTGTAGTAAAAGCTCAAATTCACGCTGGCGGACGTGGTAAGGGTGGTGGTGTAAAAGTCGTTAAATCAATTGAAGAAGTTAAAGAAAAAGCTTCTGAAATTTTAGGTATGACCTTGGTTACTCATCAAACTGGTCCTGAAGGAAAAGTTGTTAAAAGACTTTACATTGAAGCTGGTTCAAATATCAAAAAAGAATATTACTTATCTGCTGTTGTTGATCGCAAAACTAAAACTGTTGTTTTCATGGCATCAACTGAAGGTGGTATGGAAATTGAAGAAGTGGCTGCTCATAGTCCAGAAAAAATTATTACAGTTTCTGTTGACGCTGCTGCTGGAATTCAACAATTCCATGCAAGAAAATTGGGTTTTGGTTTAGGATTAAGCGGGGAAACTTTAAAAAAATTCATCAAATTAATTTTCTCGCTATATAAAGCATTTATCGCAACGGATGCATCTCAGCTTGAAATCAATCCTTTAGTTGAAACTGCTGAAGGCGATATTATTGCTTTGGACGCAAAGTATAATTTCGATGATAATGCACTTCACCGTCATGAAGAAATCAGAGAATTACGTGATTTAGATGAAGAAGAGCCTCTTGAAATTGAAGCCTCAAAATTTGATTTAAACTATATTAAGATGGACGGCAAAATTGGCTGCATGGTTAATGGTGCTGGTCTTGCAATGGCTACAATGGATATCATTAAACTTTACGGTTCATCTCCTGCAAACTTTTTAGATGTTGGCGGCGGAGCAACTCGTGAGAAAGTTACGGCAGCTTTCAAAATTATCTTGTCTGATCCTAACGTTAAAGGGATTTTGGTTAATATTTTTGGCGGAATTATGCGTTGCGATATTATCGCTAACGGTATTTTAGAAGCGGCAAAAGAAGTTAATCTAAGTGTTCCTTTGGTTGTTCGTCTTGAAGGAACAAATGTTGATTTGGGCAAAGAAATTCTTGCCAAGTCAGGTCTTGCAATCATTCCTGCTAATGATTTATCAGATGCTGCTCAAAAAATCGTTGCAGCCGTTAAATAACCTAAATTTTTTAAAAAATGTCAGTTTTAATTAATAAAAATACAAAAGTTATCTGCCAGGGTTTCACTGGTGCTCAAGGTACATTTCACTCTGAACAGGCAGTTGCTTACGGAACTAAAATGGTTGGTGGTGTTACTCCAGGAAAAGGTGGTACAACTCACTTAAATTTACCAGTTTTTGATACAGTACATGATGCTCGTAAAAAAACTGATGCAAATGCTTCGGTAATATATGTTCCTCCTCCATTTGCAGCTGATGCAATATTGGAAGCAATTGATGCTGAAATTGAACTTATCATTTGTATCACTGAAGGAATTCCTGTTCTTGATATGGTTAAAGTTAAAAAAGCTTTATCTGGCTCAAAATCAAGATTAATAGGACCAAACTGTCCAGGTGTTATAACTCCTGAAGAATGTAAAATTGGTATTATGCCTGGTCACATTCACAAAAAAGGTTCAATTGGTATCGTTTCTCGTTCAGGAACTCTTACTTATGAAGCAGTGCATCAAACAACTAAAGCGGGACTTGGTCAAACAACTTGTATCGGTATTGGTGGTGATCCAGTTAATGGAACTAACTTTATTGATTGCTTAGACATGTTCTTGTCTGACTCGGAAACACAAGCAATGATTATGATTGGTGAAATTGGTGGATCAGATGAAGAAGAAGCTGCTTATTTCTTAAAAGAACAAGCTAAAAAAGGTCGTAAAAAACCTTGCGTAGGCTTCATTGCCGGAAAAACGGCTCCTCCTGGAAGAAGAATGGGTCATGCTGGTGCTATTATTTCTGGTGGGAAAGGTGGTGCTGAAGATAAAATTGAGGCTATGAAATTAGCTGACATTGCTGTTGCTGACAGCCCAGCTGCTTTGGGCGAAACAATGCTTAAACTTTTGAGAAAATAAGCTCACTAAAAGTTTAAAAAAATTTACACCACAAAAAAACCATTAAATAGTCCTTAAGTTTTTTAATTAACCACATACTTAACCAAAAAAGGAGAAAATTATGAGCGATCGTAAAAAAGCATTAGAAGCAGCATTATCACAAATTGATAAGCAATTTGGTAAAGGTTCCGCAATGAAGTTTGGCGCAAAACCTATAACTGATATTGAGGTAATTCCTAGTGGATCACTGGCTTTAGATGTTGCGCTTGGAGTTGGGGGATATCCAAGAGGAAGAATTATCGAAATTTATGGTCCAGAAAGTTCTGGTAAAACTACATTAACATTGCATGCAATTGCTGAAGCTCAAAAAGCTGGACTTTCTTGTGCCTTTGTTGACGCAGAACATGCTTTTGATCCATCTTATGCTAAAAATTTAGGCATTAACTTAGATGAGATGATTATTTCTCAACCAGATAATGGTGAAGCAGCTCTTGAAATTGCTGATACTTTAGTACGTTCTGGTGCAGTAGATCTTATCATTATTGACTCGGTTGCAGCACTTGTACCGCAAGTTGAACTTGAAGGTGGTATGGCAGATAATCAAATGGGTTTGCAAGCAAGGTTGATGAGTAAAGCTTTAAGAAAGCTAACTTCAACAGTTTCTAAAACTAATGCTACAGTAATTTTCATTAACCAAATTAGAATGAAAATTGGTATTATGTTTGGATCTCCAGAAACAACAACTGGTGGTAATGCTTTAAAGTTTTATGCTTCAGTTCGTCTTGATATTCGTCGTGGTACAGCAATCAAAGATCAAGAAGAAGTTTTAGGAAACGAAACTAAAGTTAAAGTTGTGAAAAATAAAGTTGCTCCTCCTTTCAAAACTGCTGACTTTGAGATTATCTACGGAGAAGGTGTTTCAAGAATTGGTGAAGTGATTGATCTTGCAACTAAACATGATATTGTTGAAAAATCTGGTTCTTGGTATGCTTACAAAGGCAATAAAATTGGACAAGGTAAAGAAAACGTTAAAACTTACTTAAAAGAAAATCCTAAAATTGCTGAAGAAATTGAAAATTTAGTAAGAGAAAAATTAGGAATTTTTAAAAATAAAAAAACTACTAAATCTGATGATAAAGTAGTGGAAATTAATGAAAAGAAACGTAAAGTTTCTGACGCCGAATAAAATTTTGTTTGCATAATTTGCAAAACTAATGTCGCAACACAATGTTTTTCTGTGTTGCAACATTAATCTAACCTAGAGTTACAACTTACCTGTCACCCTGAGGAAAGCGAAGTATCTCAGGAGTTAACTCTTGAAAATTATCGCCTGAGATACTTCGCTTTCCTCAGGGTGACAGCAAATAGATTTGTCTTTTAGTCAAACAAAGTTTGACTAAAAAAGCAACGCAGTGTTTCACAATACATGCACCCGTAGCTCAACTGGATAGAGTATCTGACTACGGATCAGA
>CAZENB010000040.1:0-15720 GCA_964513555.1 uncultured Rhizobium sp.
GCATCAACCAGAAAACAAACGTGATCTGCATCACGTAAAGCTTGCCAGGCAGATTTTACAATAATTCTTTCCAAGATTTTATCATCACGTGGAATAAAAATTCCAGGAGTGTCAAGAATTATAAGTTGGGTTTCCTTTTCTATAACAATAGCTTTTATTGAGTTTCTTGTAGTTTGTGCTTTCGGTGAAACTATGGTAAGTTTTTGTCCTAAAAGAGCATTAGTTAAAGTTGATTTTCCGGCATTTGGGGCTCCAACTAATGCAATTGTACCGTGTTTTTTATTTTTTAATGTCATTTGCTAAATCCTGTGCAATCATGAAAGCAAGTTCAACACTCTGTGAAGAATTAAGGCGTGGATCGCAATGAGTGTGATAGCGATCTTTTAGGTTAATTTCAGAAATTTGCTGATTTCCACCTAAACACTCTGTTACATCTTGTCCTGTCATCTCAAAGTGAACTCCTCCTGCGTAAGTCCCAATGTTTTTGTGAACTTGGAAAAATGACTTTATTTCTTTTAAAATATCGTCAAATTTTCGAGTTTTATAGCCATTGGAAGACTTTATTGTGTTACCATGCATTGGATCGCAAGACCAAACAACATTATGTCCTGAATTTTTTACTGCTTCAACCAAAGGAGGCAATATTTCCTCAACTTTTGAAGCTCCCATTCTTGAAATTAGAGTTATTCTACCTGCTTCATTTTCGGGATTTAATATTTCTAGTAATTTTAATAAATCATCTTTATTAATTGAGGGGCCAACTTTGAAGGCAATTGGATTTGTAATTCCACGCATAAATTCAACGTGTGCTTCATTTGGAGAGCGAGTACGGTCACCAATCCAAAGCATATGAGCGCTTAAATCATAGAATTTTTTATTATCTTTGCTTTGACGAGTGAAAGCTTCTTCATAGTTTAACAGTAATGCTTCATGAGAGGTGAAAAAGCTTGCGGTTGTAAGCTGAGGAATTGCTTTTGAATCAAGACCACAAGCACGCATAAAATCAAGAATTTTATTTACTTCGCCAATAACTTCTTCTGTATTTTTGCGACTATTTAAGCTGTGAGCAAATTCTTCATTCCACTTATTAACTTTTTCTAAATTACCATAGCCTCCCAAAGCAAGTGATCGTAAGTAATTTAATGAGGCTGCAGAATAAAAATAAGATAAAGTAAGTCTTTGAGGATCTGCAACTCTAGAGTTTTTTTCAAACTCAATTGAGTTTATAATATCGCCACGATAGCTTGGAAGTGTTATATCTCCAATGGTTTCATTTCCTTCTGATCTGGGTTTGGCATATTGACCAGCAATTCTTCCAACTTTAACTATTGGTTTGTTTAAACCATACATCAAAGCAATTGTCATTTGCATTACTGTGCGAAAAAAACCTTTTAGATTATCATGTGAAAATTCAGTAAAGCTTTCTGCACAATCTCCGCCTTGTAGCAAAAATGCTTTGCCTTGTGATACTAAAGCTAATTCAGCTTTTAACTTGTCAATTTCATCAAAAGAAACTAAAGGAGGAAAAGAAGAGAGTTGTTTTTCCACAGCTTTTAGAAGATCTTGATTATCATAGGTTGGTTGTTGTTTTATAGGAAAATTTCTCCAAGAATTTACAGTCCAATTTTGTGCCATGTTTTTATTTTTGTGATTTTTTCTTTCTATGAGTTATTGATGCCCTTAACTTTCTTACTATTTTAAGACAATGTCAATTTATTATTGTAAAATTTAGTTGCAGAAATTTTGATCAAGACAAGAATTGGAAAAAATAATAAAGTAATTAAAAAAGAATGACTGAAAAAAAATTAATTGGTTTTCAAGGCTCAATTGGAGCTAACTCAAATTTAGCCTGCGCAAAGTTTTATCCAGACTTTGAGACAAAATCTTTCGCGACATTTGCAGATGTTTTTAAAGCAGTTGAAAATGGAGAAGTTAAATTTGGTATGATCCCTTTCGAAAATTCTTATGCAGGAAGGGTTTCTGAAATTCATAACTTGTTACAGAAGCATAATGTCTCAATTGTTGCTGAACATTTCTTTGAAATTGAACATAATTTAGTTGCAATCAATGAAGCTGAGATTTTAGATATTAGAGATGTTTATTCTCATCCTCAAGCTTTGATGCAATGCCGTGAAACTTTGCAAAAACTGAATGTTAATCAGCATGAATTTTCAAATACAGCAGAAGCGGCAAAGTTTGTTGCAAGCCAAAAAGATAAAGCAAAAGCAGCACTTTGTTCAAAAACTGCAGCTCAAGTTAATGGGTTGAAAATCATAAAAGAAAACATGCAAGATATGGTTGGAAATTCTACAATTTTTATTGTGATTTCTAAAGAGATTGCTGACGTTGATTACAAAGTCTCTCCAACCGTAATTTCACTTATTTTTACAATTAAAAACTATCCAGGATCTCTTTATAAAGCTTTGGGTAGTTTCGCTACAAACAATGTTAGTATGATGCAAATTGAAAGTTTTATTCGAGGTGGAGTCAGAGCCCCTGGAGGTATTTCTCAACAGGCAGCTTTTTTTGTAACAATTGAAGGTCATCCAAGCGAAAAGAATATAATTCTAGCTTTGCAGGAATTGGAATTTTTTGCCAAAGAAGTGAAAATTTTAGGTGTTTATTACGCTGATGAAACAAGATTTAAAAGCTAAATTACTAAGATGAGAATTGTTGCTGGAAAATTCAGAGGTAAAAACCTTGTAAAGTCAGATCATCTAAAAGATTTGCGTCCCACAACTGATAAAAACAGGGAAGCTTTATTTAATATTTTATCTTCTGGAAAAAAGATTAAAGAATTGGGGTTTCAAATCTTAAATTCTAACGTTTTAGATGTTTGTTGTGGAACTGGTGCGGTTGCATTTGAAGCTATGTCTAGAGGTGCAAATTCGGCTTTTCTAATTGATAAAAACCAAACACATTTAAAAATTGTTAAACAAAATATTTTGAATTTAGGTTTGCAAAACTCTGTAGAAGTAATACTTGAAGATGTTTTTAAACTAAAAGAAAATACCAAGTTTTTTGACTTAATTTTTATTGATCCACCTTACGCTGAAGATTATTTTGAAATTATTAAGGTTCTTATTAGTGGGTTTTGGATTATGAAGAATTCTTTAGTTGTTATAGAATCAAAAAAATCAGATTTTGTTATTAAGAAAATTGAACAGTTAGGTTTAAAAAATATAGAAGAAAGAAGTTATGGAAAAACTGTTTTTAGCTTTCTAACGCTGTCCTGATTATTTATTCTTCTTATTAAAAAAGGATAAAAATAAGTAAATCAAATCAATCGATAAAATAATATAACTTTATTTTTCAATATAACAAAATTTGTTTGAAGTTTATCTGACTTGTATTTATCATATTAAACTTTCGCTTTAGTTTAAAAAAAAATAAATATTAAAATGACAAAAAAGGCTCTAATTACAGGTATTACTGGACAAGATGGTTCTTACTTAACTGAACTTTTGCTTTCAAAAGGTTATGAAGTTCATGGTGTTATAAGAAGATCAAGTACATTTAATACTGATCGTATAGATCATTTGTATAACAACGAAGAATTTGCTGGAAAGAAATTATTTCTGCACTATGGAGATTTGGCAGATGCTTCAAACATGTCGCGTCTTTTAGAAAAAATTGAACCAAATGAGGTTTATAACTTGGCTGCTCAAAGTCATGTAAAAGTTAGTTTTGATATTCCAGAATATACAACTGACATTGATGCAACTGGTACTTGCAGAATTTTAGATGCAATCAAAGATACAAAAATAAAAACAAAATTTTACCAAGCATCATCAAGTGAAATGTTTGGAAAAGTGCAAGAAATTCCTCAAAAAGAAACTACACCATTTTATCCTCGTAGTCCTTACGCTTGCGCTAAGCTTTATTCTCATTGGTTAACGGTTAACTATCGTGAAAGCTATGGTATTTTTGCTTGCAGTGGAATTTTATTCAATCACGAATCTCCAAGAAGAGGAGAAACTTTTGTTACTAGAAAAATTACTCGTGGCTTAGCGGACATAATGGCCAAAAAAATAGATAAACTTTATTTAGGAAATTTAGACGCTAAAAGAGATTGGGGTTTTGCTGGAGATTACGTAGAAGCAATGTGGTTGATGTTGCAACAAGATAAAGCTGACGATTATGTCATTGCAACTGGTGAAACTTATTCTGTAAAGCAATTTCTTGATGAAGCTTTTGGTTATGCTGGTCTGGATTGGAAAAAGCATGTTGAAATTAGTGAAAAATACTTCCGTCCAGCAGAAGTTGATCTTTTGATTGGCGATTCTTCGAAAGCAACACAAAAACTTGGTTGGAAACCAAAAGTTGATTTCAAAGGACTAGTGAAAATGATGGTTGATTCTGATTTGCAAAAAGTTGGAATTAAGTTATAAAAATGAAAATAATTTTTGGTCTTGGTTCAAATTTAGGAGATAAAGAGTTTTATCTTAATGAGGCGGTTAAAAGGCTTCAAGAAAAACTCTCTTTGAAAAACTTAATTAGATCAAAAATTCTGAAAAACTCTGCGCTTCTTCTTCCTAATTCTCCAGAAAATTGGAACCAAGAATTTTTCAATATTGCAGTTTCGGCTGAAATTGATGTAACTAAATTTTCTCCTGCTAAAATTCTAAAAATAGTAAAAGATATTGAGAAAGAGTTGGGCAGAGTTGATAATGGTAAATGGTCTCCAAGAGAGATAGATATTGATATTTTAACAATTGAAAATTTGTTTGTTGATGAGGAAAATTTAAAAATTCCACATTATGATTTGTTGAATCGTGATTTTTTTCTTAAAACAATAAAAGAAATTGAGCCAGATTGGCAATATCCAAAACTATAGGCAAAATGACCTTTAATATACCAGAATTTACGGTTACAGAGTTTTCTCGTTCAATAAAAAGAGTTGTGGAGGATGCATTTGGTTATGTAAAAATAAAAGGTGAAATTACTGGTTTCAAGAAAGCTTCATCAGGACATATTTATTTCTCTCTAAAGCATGAAGAATCAACATTGTCAGCTGTTTGTTTTAAAAATATGGCAAACCTGATTGATTTTGAAATTGCAGATGGCTTACAAATTATTGCTTTTGGTCAGATTACAACATTTCAAGGAAGATCAAATTATCAAATTATTGTTGAAAAAATTGAAATTTCAGGAATTGGAGCAATTTTAGAAATGATTGAAAAAAGACGCCAAAAGCTTTGTTCCGAGGGTTTATTTGATGAAATTCATAAAAAACCTTTGCCTTTTTTTCCTAAAATTATTGGTGTTATTACTTCCGAAACTGGTGCTGTAATTCAAGATATAAAACATAGAATTGAAGATCGTTGTCCAACTCATATAAAACTTTATCCAACTTTGGTACAGAGCGATAAAGCTGCATCAGAAATTATCAAAGCAATCAAATTTTTTAATAAGCTTAAAATTAGCGAAAAGCCAGAAGTTATAATAATTGCTCGTGGAGGAGGATCATTTGAAGATTTGTTGCCTTTTAATGATGAGGATTTGGTTCGTACAGTTTTTGCTTCTGATATTCCAATAATATCGGCTGTTGGACATGAAACTGATACAACTTTAATTGATTATGTTGCAGATTTAAGAGCTCCAACTCCAACAGCTGCTGCTGAAATTGCAACTCCAGTTCTGAGTGATTTAAAAAATACTATAAGTTACTTGGAGAAAAAATTATTTTCTGTACCACAAGCTTTTTTATCGCAAAAAATTCAGCATATAAAAAATTTGCAGAAATATATTATTGAGCCGAGGAAATTATTGGAAAAGGTTGTTGATAGATTTAGTTTTTCTAAACAAAAGTTAGATAAATCTGTACAAGATATTTTAAATCAAAAGATTCAAAATTTAAATAAATCTAAAATTTCTATTAATGAAATTTTATATTTCTTTAGATTATCGCAGCAAAAAATAAACTATCTTGAATCTACTTATAAATCAAGTTTCTTTAATTTTGTTGCTAATAAAGAAAGTTATACAATGGCAATAAATAAACTTTTGAAATCTTATCATTATAAAGAAGTTCTTAAAAGAGGATTTGCAATAACAAAAAATAAAAATGGTGATATCTTATCTTCAATAACTCAGATTAAAAAAGGACAAAATATAACTGTCGAGTTGCAAGATGGAGAATTTGAATCTTATGTTTTATTGGAAAAAAATGATATTTTTATATCTTCTGCTAGAGGATCTAAAAAATCTAACATCAAAAAGGATGAAAAAAATATTCAACCACAACTAATTTAATCTGTGTTAATAAAAACTCCTCAATTCTGGAAGAAAAGAAACTTTATTTCTTTTACTTTGTTGCCTTTTAGTATTTTGTATTACCTAGTTCTAAAAATAAGAAACTTGATAATAAAACCTTATAAAATTTCTAAACCAGTAATCTGTGTTGGTAACTTCATTGCCGGAGGTTCTGGTAAAACTCCTGTTGCTATGGCTCTTGGAAAATTATTGCAGCAAATTATTTCTGAAAGTGAAAATCCAAATTATAAATTTGCTTATCTTAGCAGTGGTTATAAAGGTAAGTCATTAGCTTTTCAAGAAGTTGATAGAATAATACATACATCAAAAGAAGTTGGAGATGAGCCTCTTCTTTTAAGTGAAATTTCTCAAACTTTTGTTGCAAAAAATCGTTTATTTGGTGCAAAGAAAATCGATTTAATGGAAGAGTTAAAAACTATAATTTTAGACGATGGTATGCAAAATAACTCTTTAAAAAAGGATCTGACAATTGCTGTTGTTGATGGTAATATTGGTTTTGGCAATGGTTTTATGATTCCAGCTGGTCCAATGCGACAAGATTTTGAAACTGACTATAAGAAAGTGGATTTTGTTGTTTTTGTTGGTCAACCAAAAGAAAATTTGGTACAAAAGTTTCGAAATAAAAAAGTTGTTTTTGCTGATTTAAAAGCAAAAAATTTGCAAGACTTTACTAATAATCAAGTAATTGCGTTTTGTGGTCTTGCATATCCAGATAAATTCTTTTCTTTTCTTGAAAAACAATCTATTGAGATAGTGCAAAAAATTTCTTTTCCAGATCACTATGACTATAAAAATAGTGATTTGCTAGAATTAATAAAAATTGCTGAAAGTAAAAATGCTAAGCTTGTAACAACAAAGAAAGATTGGATTAAATTTTCACAAGATTTTAAAGAAAGAATATCTTATCTTGATGTTGAATTAAAATTTATTGATGAAGGATTTATCACAGAAGAATTAAAAAGAATTATTAAATTATGAGTTTGCGTTATTTAACAAAAAAATATTTAAAAGAACTACGCTATTTTTTAGAATCTCTAGTGGTTAAATTTGGCTTATTCTTTTTTTATATAATTGGTGAAAAAAAAGCTTCAAATCTTGCTGCAAAAATAGCAATTTGTGTCGGTAAAAAAATTTCTGTAAACAAATTAGCTTATAAAAATTTAACCAATGCTTTGCCAAAATTATCAGAATTAGAAAAAAATCAAATAATTGATGATATGTGGGATAATCTTGGTAGAGTTGTTGGCGAATATCCTCATGTTGCAAAATATTCCTCTCAAGAATTGATGAAGAAAGTAGAAGTAAATTCTGAATCTTTATCAAATATTGAAGAAATGAAAAAAAGTAAAAAAGGTGGTATCATTTTTTCTGGTCATATTGGAAATTGGGAGATTGGTCCAAAAGTGTTTACTAATTTTGGAATTAAAGTTGCCACAGTTTATCGTCCATTAAATAATCCACGAGTTGAAAAAATGACTGCTTCTATACGTGGTACCGAAATGATCAGCAAAAGTTCTCAAGGAAACCGTCGTATTATTGAAGTTATAAAGCAGGGTGGTTTTGTAATTATTTTAGCTGATCAAAAAATCTCAGAAGGTGAACCAGTGCAATTTTTTCATGATAAAGCTGTTACAGCAACTTCGATTGCAAGAATTGCTTTGAAGTATGGAGTTGACGTAATTCCAGCAAGATCAATCAGAATAGGTAAAGATTTTAAATTTGAAGTTGAAGTTAATAAATCTCTTGATTTTGAAAAAACTAATAATCTAAATGAAGATGTTTTTAATCTTACAGCTAAAATAAATCAAAAGCTTGAGTCATGGATTGCTCAGTATCCAGGTCAGTGGTTTTGGGTTCATAATAGATGGAAAAAATAAAATAAATGTGGATTTGTTTTGTGAATCTGTTACAATTGCAAGTCTGATTTAAAATAGTAACTGAAAATTGAAAAAATTATATGAAATTATCAAAAATAGTATTGCTTTCATCTTTACTTATATCAGCCTCATCATGTGCTTTCTTTAATGAAAGAACTGTTGATCTTGGAATTAATAGTATGCCAAATGGTGCAGATATTGTAATTGATGGTAAGCACTATGGAAAAACACCTGCAGTTCTTAATTTAGAGCCGAAGAAATATAATATAGTTCTAACTAAAGAGGGTTATGGATCAACAAGTTTTAGTCCTGAAATTTGGTGGGGAACTGTAAGAACAGATGTTAACGGTAATAGAACTCCTGATGGTACAAGATGCTTTCTTGACATGATGACTGTTATATTTTCTTTTAATGCTTATAACTCATCTAAGTGTGGTGATTTCAAAGAGAAGCAACATATGATAACAATACCAAACACCTCTTCATCTTCAAGAACTTATAATTCTTCTATGCAGGGAAGTTCTTTTTACGATAACCAAAAATATTATAATGGAAGAAGATAAATTATATTCTTAAAATATTAGATTTGGACAAAAAATGGGGTTTTGATTTTTAAATCAAAGCCCCATCTTTTATTGTAAAGATTTTATCTGATTTTTTACCGAATTCATGATTATGAGTAACTACAAGGCATCCTATATTGTGGTTTTTTGCTAAATCCTTTATTAAATCGAAAACTTTTATAGCAATTTCAGAATCTAAATTTCCAGTAGGTTCATCTGCTAGTAGCAAAGATGGTTTAGTAATAACTGCTCTTGCTATTGCAACTCTTTGTTGTTGTCCCCCAGAAAGCTGCGCTGGTTTGTGATTTAATCGATCTCCAAGTCCAATTTCTTTAAGTATTTCTTCTGCTTTTTTAAAAGACTCACTTTTGCTTTTTCCTTGAATTAGTAGTGGTAAAGAAGTGTTTTCCAAAGCTGAAAATTCTGGTAAAAGATGATGAGATTGATAAACGAATCCTATGTTATCTCTTCTTATTTTTGTTCTAACTTCATCAGAAGCATTTGAAGTGTTTATATCATTGATAAATACTTCTCCAGAAGAAGGAGAATCAAGAAGTCCTGATATTTGCAGAATTGTTGTTTTACCAGCACCAGAAGGACCAACTAAAAGAGCTAATTCTCCTTTTTGTATTTCTAAATTAACACCTTTTATAATATCGATTTTTTGATTGGCCTGAGAAAAACTTTTTTTTACATTTCTTAGTTGTAAGGCTTTATTGCTTATCATGTTAGTTGGATTGTTTTTCTAGTAAATAAAGGCAATTTCAATTTTTGATTTGAAATTGCCTTTTAGTTTTTTATCCTCTTGTTCTTCTTTTTTTTGGTCTTTCATCTTCATCATCATCTTCGTCATACATTTCGTCATCTTCGTCTTCATCATCTTCATCATCTTCTTCATCCTCGTCCTCATCTCTTTCGGAATCTTCAATATCGTAATCAAATTCATCAAACTCATCTTTTTGAGATACTTTTCCTTCAATCCCAAGTTTATCTTTGGCGGTAGTTATAACTTTGTCTTTTGCTTCTTCAAATGTAATTCCATAGATTACAGAATACTCCGCGGCAAGTCTATTGACAGCTGTCTCATAAATTATTCTCTCACTATAAGATCTATCTCCATCCTCAATATCGCGTGTTAAATCACGTAAAACTTCAGCAAGAAGCATTATATCGCCAGAGTTAATTTTTGTTTCGTATTCTTGAGCTCTTCTGCTCCACATGCCTTTTAGTTTTTTAATTCCGCTTCTTAAAGTTGAAAAAACTTCTTCCATTTGATCTTTAGATACTAAGTGTCTCAAACCAATTTTTTCAGCACTATTAGTTGGAATTTTAATTGTTAGCTTTTCTTTTTCAAAAAACATCAAGTAGCATTGAAACTCTTGACCAAGAACTTCTGATTTTTCTATATCAATGATTTTTCCAACTCCATGAGAAGGATAAATTGCGTAATCTCCAACTTTAAAAAATAGTTTGCTTTTAGATTCGTTGGTTTTTTTGTGACTTAAGTTTGTCTTTATTTCTTTTCTTTCAACTGCTGTAACTATTTCTTCTTTTTTTATTTTTACAGGATTGGTGTCAAATTGTTTTTTATCTTTTTTAGTTTTGTTAGAAACTTTATTTTTTACAGAATTCTTATCTTGCTTCTTTATTGATTTTTTTTCAGTGGTCTTTTCTTTCTTTATTGTAAGTTTTTTGGTTTTTTTTACCTCAGATTTTTTTTGAGCTGTTTTCTTTACTGACTTATTTTTCTTTGCAGGCATAAAATTTCGGAATTGATTTAAAAGTTATCTATATTAGAAATCAGTTAATTTATTGTTCAAGATTACTCTTGAAAGGAGTTTTTTTTATTCAAGTTGAAAATATATACTTGATAAAAATAATGGAAACCAACACTATACTAAATTTTTTAGAGAGTAGCAAGAAAAATCTATAAAAAATATTATAAATTAAAAAATTATTAGATTAAAATACAATTTATATCTATTGAGGGCGGACCAAGTAAAACATAATTTTCAGAAGGTTCCATGATCGTTATATAAAAACAAAAATTAATTAGTTTTGAAAGAAATATTTAAAAAAATACGCAAAATTAAAAGCTTAAAGTTATTGGTTTTGATTGATTTAATTCTTAGCCACTATCTTTTCAAACCAATTGCGATATCAATAATTGTCAGCTTTTTTGTTGTACAGGGTTTTAAAATATTACAAGATTTTGTTTCTAGTTATAACTATGCAAGTGATCTTAAGAAAAAAGCGACATCAATAAAAATTAATATTCTCAAGTCAAAAAACGGTGTTGATATTTATGAAGAGCAAATTCTTGATTACCAAGTAAAGAAAGGTGATACCTTTCTTAAAATTTTGTTAGATCTAGGAGTTAGTGAAGCAGATGCCTTTTCAATATTGGAAGCAACGAAAAAAGTTTATAACCCAAAGTTAATAAATAATAAAAGTTCTCTTACAATAAAGTACAAAGCTAAAGTTGATTATGAAGATGAATCAGGTTCGCTAGAAGATGTAAAAAAAGATGTTTTAGTAATTGATATAGAAATATCTTTATCTCCTGAGTTGGAAATTAAAGTTTTCCGTAAAGAAGATGGAACTTATGAATCAAAAGAAATAAAGCTAGCTTTAACTAAAAATGTTACGAAGTACTACGGAGAATTAAATAGTGGTCTTTTTGTTGATGGTGTTCAAGCGGGAATTTCACCAACTGCTATGATGAATATGATCAACTTGTATAGTTACGATGTTGATTTTCAGCGTGATATTAAAAAAGGTGATAAATTTGAAATGGTAGTTGAAAGTTTCTACACTAAAGAAGGTAAAAAAGTTAAAGATGGTAAAATATTGTTTACTTCCCTTGTAATTCAAGGAAAGCCAATAGAAATTTATATGCACCTTGTAAACAACAAGCCTGAATATTTTGATGCAAAAGGTAATAGTGTTAGAAAATCTTTGTTGAAAACGCCAATCAATGGAGCAAGAGTTTCTTCTGGTTTTGGTGTAAGAAGACATCCAATTTTGGGATATTCAAGGATGCATAAAGGAATTGATTTTGCAGCGCCAAGCGGAACTCCGATTTTTGCAGCTGGAAGTGGAACAATAACTTATTATAGCGTAAAAGGCGGATATGGTAATTTTGTTCAAATAAAACATAATAGCGATTATTCAACAGCTTATGGTCATGCAAGTAGATTCGTAAAAAAACTAAGTGTTGGATCTAAAGTGAAGCAGGGTGATGTGGTGGCTTATGTAGGAAGCACTGGTCGTTCAACAGGTCCTCATTTACATTTTGAAGTAATTTATAAAGGTATGGCAATAAATCCTGCAAAAGTTAAAGCTACTTCTGGATCTAGACTTGGTGGAAAAGAACTTTCTCGTTTTAAAGCTGCTAAAGAAGAAATTGATAGATATCGTAAAAATGTTCCAAATCAAATAAAAAGCTAATGAAAATAGTTAACATTCTTTTTAATCATAAAAGATCTGCTCATGATAATAAAGTTTTGGGTGTTGAAAGATGTTTTATTGATTATACGAAGCATCTTATTTCCGATGGAAATGATGTGTTATCAGTTATTCAAAATGGCGTTGTTTATAAAGAGGAAGTTGAAAAAACAAAATCTAAAATTTTACAAGAAAGAGCTTTTGGTAAAGCAGACTTTATAACAACTTTTAATCTAACCAAAGCATTTTTATCATTCAGACCAGATATTGTAATTTGTCACTCAGGACGTGCTATGTTTTTTGCTAGAGCTGCGCGTTTTTTTGGTTTTTTAAATTTTCCAATTGTAGTCATAGATCATGGTATAAATCCTCTTAAGTTTCTTAAAGCAGACTATGTTTTAACTGTTAATTCTTATTTTAGTAAAGAACTTATTAAAGCTGGTAAGAATTCAGAAACAGCCATAACAATTTCAAATATGATTGAGGTTCCTATCGGTTTTGAGAAACCAATTAAGTCGGAATTTCGTAAACCTTTAAGAATTGGTTCTTTGGGAAGATTGTATAAAGAAAAAAACTTTGATAAAATGATAAAAGCAATATCAATTCTAAAAGATAGAGGAATTGATTGTGAATATGTAATTGGTGGAGTTGGTCCTCTTAATGAAGATCTTAATAATTTAGCAAAAGATCTTAAGGTAGAAAATAATTTTAAAATTTTGGGTTGGATTTCTGACAAAAAAGCTTTTTTTGATTCGATAGACATATTCGTTTTACCATCGGCTTATGAAACTTTTGGTATAGTTTTGTTGGAAGCAATGCTTTATAATACACCAATCATAACTACTAATAGTTGGGGTCCTGATGAAGTTGTGGATAATGAAGTTGATGGTTTAAAAGTTTCTAAAGATGATGATGAAAAAACAGCTAACTTTATTGCTGATGCGATTGAAAAATTATATTTAGATCAAGATTTAGCAAAAAGATTAGCTAATAAAGCTTATGACAAACTTTTTGAAAAATATTCATCTCAGAAAGTTATGAAAAAATTGGACGAGATAATTAAAATGATAGTTGAAAAAGAGAGAAATTCTAATAACCCATCATAAATCTTTGACAAAAACACTAACTAGATTCTTTGTTGTTAAAAAACAAAGGGGGAGCTTTATGAGTAAAAAATTATATCCAAGCGATATTAGCGATGAGCAGTTTGCAAGAATGTTGCCTTTACTTGAATCGGTTAAAAAGAAAACAAGACCTAGAAAATTAATTTTGCACCTTGTTTTTAACTCGGTTTTGTATGTTTTATGAGGCTTTTGAATCCCAATTTGTCCTAGCCCCCAAAATCACCGCTACTTCGATGGAGACTTTTTAGGTGATTGTTTTTAGAATTAGTCTTCAGCCTAATTATTAAAAACCAATCATTTAATAATTCTAAATTGAAGTAAAATTATAAGTAATAATAAGCAATATAGCGAAGAGTGTTGCTGCGGCAGGAGTTGGAATTGCTGCAACTAAAGGTTTGGTATCCGAACGCGCTGCTAAGCGCGAATGCAGCATTTCATACTTATTATCATTGGATAAAAATTAATAAATATGCTTACATTTGTTGATGCCGTAGATAGTTTTGATGACTCTAAAATAAACGAAATAATCAAGCCTGCTCAAAGTAAAGAGTGTTGTTATTATAACTCACTTTTTCACAAGGAATTAATTGGAAATTCCACTCTTAAAAACTCTGAAAAAGAAATTCTTCAACTTCTTTCAACAATATGCTCTTTTTGTTTTTCTAAAGAGTCGGGCATATATGATTCTATGTTGTATATGTATGGAAAGAGATCTCTTAATGCCAAAGATCTAACAGAGCTCGATTTATCATTTTTACAATCTGTAGTCAGCAATGTTAGTGATGATGAGCTTAGATCAAGAATAGCAGATATTTTATGGACCAGAAAACCTCATCGTAAATATGCTGATATAGCAGTTGAGTCTTTTTTAAAAATTGGAAGACATTTTCTAGAAATTACTTCTGATAAAGTTCCAGAGGTTAATCAATTTTTTACGAGATTTGAAAGATCTATACAAATTGCCATATCTATAAAAGATAAAATCTAGATTGAGAAAATAGCAAAAGAGCTAAAAGATTTTTTAGAAAAAACTCCTCACCCCTTCAAAAACGATTACTTAATTGAATGTCTCTTAAAGTTGTTAAAACAAACAGGAAGCCAGGATGAGTTTTGTTTAAAGTTTATAGAAAATAATTTGGACAAATTAACGAATATTCATGATAGGGACAGGATATGTGATATTGGAGCTGAGGTAGCAAAAAAATTACAACAGAAAGAAAAGGTAAATAATTTTTATCGTTATAAAGCTAAAAATTTATACGAAGAAGCTAAACGATTTGCACTAGAAGGTGAAATTTCCCCCAATAGTTATATCGGTGCTACTCACTGGCTAAAAGAGGCTTTGGGAGATTTAAAAAAAATTAATCCTAAATCAACTGAGGATGTAATTTTGGAAAATAGTTGGAAAAAGTTACTAACAGAATTCAATAAAAAAATGTCAGAAGGTTTAGAGCAGGTCTATGTAGAGTTTGACGCCACTTCTTTAATTGAGGAAAATAATAGAAGACTAGAAGAGTTAAAAAAATATAACTCAGATATACTCATGACGCTGCATCTTTTTACAAAAGAACACTTGCTTGGATATGAATATTTTTCTCAAGAAACCGAAACAACTTTAGCTGATATGGTAGGTCGAGTAACTTTAGGTAATGGTGCAAAAGAAATTCCAAACTCAGACTCAAAAAAAGATAAAGCTGTGCAAAGTTTAAATTCTTATTTGGGACTTTGTGTTATTAGGATTGAAGAGCTTAGAAAGAACATAATTCAAAACTTCAATAAAGATGATCTCGATCAATCGATCATTTTTTTTATTAAAGAAAATCCTCTACTTCCTCAACAAAAACTAAATCAGATTTTTGCAGCCATTCAATTTGGATTTTTTGAAAACTGGATTGTTTCATCGTACATCATTCCCGCTCAAATAGAATCTATACTTAGAATAAGACTCCAAAATGCTGGGATATATTCTTTAAAAACTAACGAAAATCTGACTCAACAAGATAATCTTTTAGGAACAATTCTTAAAGACACCGCTTACAGAAAATATTTAGATAATGATGAGCTACTTGGGGAAAATTTTATATTTCATGTTGAAGCATTGTTGAATCATAAACATGGGGCAAATTTACGGAATGAAGTTTATCATGGGTTATGTGATGATGATTTTTTCATCAAATCTTCAAATATTTATCTCTGGTGGTTATTCCTTAAAATCATTATAGATGCCAAACTCAAATCACTCGATAATAAGGAACAGTAAAAAAATATAATTTCACGCGTCCTAAAAGTTAGTTCGCAAAAGGTATCACACGCATCAGAACTGCACCCCAAATTTCGGACTAGTTTATTGTAGACTTTTTGCATTAAAAACGAAGTGGATTGCCACGTCGCTAACGCTCCTCGCAATGACAGAAGTGATAAAACTAATACTTC
>CAZENB010000041.1:0-15638 GCA_964513555.1 uncultured Rhizobium sp.
TAGCAGGAGCTTTTTTAGCAACTACTTTCTTAGCAACAACTTTTTTAGCAGGAGCTTTTTTAGCAACGACTTTTTTGGCTGGAGCTTTTTTAGCAACTACTTTTTTAGCAGGAGCTTTTTTTACTACTTTTTTTACAGTAGCCATAGTTTTTATTTTTTATTGTTAAAATTTTTACTTATAAGAATTGCAATTTCAAATAATAAAATCATTGGAATTGCTAAACTCAACTGACTTAGAACGTCTGGAGGAGTAAGGATTGCGGCTATTACAAAAATAATCACAATCCAATATCTTCTCTTCGATTTTAAATCTTGGTGTGATAACAGACCAACTTTAATTAAAAAAATCAACAAAATTGGTAATTGAAATGCGATACCAAATCCAAGTATTAAATTTATGATAAGGTCTAAGTAGTCACTAATTCTTGTTTCAAGTTGAATTGGAAGTGATGCTGCAGAACCTTGATTTTCAAAGCTTGTAAAAAATTCTAAAGCAAGTGGTATAATCAAATAATAAGATAAAAATGCTCCAAATAAAAATAAAAAAGGACAAAAAAATAAAATTAATAAAATATTTTTTTTCTCATTTTTGTACAATCCAGGTGCAATAAAAAGATAAAATTGTGATACAAAAATTGGAAAAGAAAAAAATATTGCTGAGTAGAATGATACTTTAATGTAAGTTATAAAAGCTTCTGATGGTGCTGTATATATGAGTCTGTGATCTTTATTTTCTGAAATATTAAAAAAAGGTTTTACTAAAAAATCATAAATTTCTTTTGAAAAAAAATAACTAATACCAAAAGCAATAAGAAAAAAAATTACACAAAAAACAATTTTCTGACGTAGTTCTTCTAAATGATTTTTTAGTGTCATATTACTGTTTGCAATCATCTGAAATTTTAATTTGTTTTGTTTGGATCTCTTGTTTCATCTTCTGATTCTGGGTTATAAGAATAACCTAAAGCTCTTTCTTCTTCTCTTGCTTCAGGATTAGTATTATTTTTTATTAATTCTAAAGAGTTAGAAAATTTTTCTTTATCAGCTGCGTGTTTTTTGTTAAAGTTTTGTACTTTATTGCTGAAAGATTTGCTATTAGTTGAACTATTTTCAATAGTTCTAACTGCTTGCTGAGATTTTTTTAATTGATCTGTAGTTTCAATAAATTTTAAGTCCTTACCGCTTTGAGAACTTTGCCAATCTTTCGCAGCTTGTCCAGATTTAGAAAATAAAACTCCACCACTAGCTTTTGAAATTGCAGCTCTTATTGGTCCAGCATTTCTGCTAGCCATAAAATCTTGTTTTTGTTGTCTTAAATCTTCAATTCCTGATTCTTTTATAAATTCTCTATGAGCATTATAATTTTCTGAAGCTTCGTTTGCTTGAGATTGATATTTAGAGAGTTTGCTATCTTTCTTTTCCAAATTGCTTTTTGTTTGTAATGCTTGGCTTTGTTGTTTTTTTAGATCAGCCATATTTTTTGTAAATCCTGAGTAAGATGGGTGGTTCTTTATGGATTTTATATCTTTTGCGATCTCTGCTTTTCTTTCTTCAGATGTTTTTGGATCTTTTCTTTCTTGCTCGAGCTTATCTATATTAATATTTTGTTTTGAGTAAGACTCGTTAGCTTCATGAATTTTTTGTTCTATATTTTTAACATTTTCTGTTGCTGAATTAAGATCTTTTTTGTTATTTGTGTAATTTTTTGTTGCTTGAGAAAGTGCTGTTTCAATATTATTTTTCTTTGCTTGCTCAACTAAAGCGGCATGTTCTTTCATGTTATTTATAGGATCTTTTATTCCGGATTGAATAAATTTTTCTCTTCCAATTAATTTACCAATAGTACTATCTTTTGATCTTACATTCATTGTTTCACCATCTTGTTCTAATTCACTTTGAACTTTGGCATATTGTTTTAAACCAGCCAGCGCATAATGGTTGTTAGTAACCGGTTTATCTGCTTTTCGTTGAGCAATATTTTTGTTCATTAAATCTTTTATCTTATCCTTTTCTTCTTTTGTTCTACCAAGCATTTTAGTTCCAGCCATCATTTTTTTGATTTCGCCAGATGCTTCCAAGGTTTTTTCTGCTTCTTTATAATCGCCGAGTCCCGCAGAGTTCGTAGCCTTCTGAGCAATATTTTTTGCTGATTCTGAAATTGCTGATCTTCCTTGTTTTAATGTTCTTATTGGATTTGCAATTGCTCCCAAAGCGCCTTTCATTTTTCCAAGGTTACTTCTTCCAATTTTTATATTTCCATCATCCATTGATTTTGAAATAGCTTCCCTATCTTCAGATGAAGTTCTTTTGCTTTTTAAAGCACTTTTTGCAGTTTTATTTGAAAATTTTGTATCAACTCCTTTGTCGTTGATTGATTTTATTAAAGTTCCGCCACCTGAAAATAATTGTTTTGTATCGTGAATGGCTCGTCCTCCTAGACTTGAACCAGTGTATGTCGATCCTTTTTGTTGTTGTAACTTTTTAACTTCATCTGGTGTTAATCCAAGTTCCTTTCCTTTTTTGAACATTGCAGAATCTCTAGCATCAGTAAGAATTTTTCTTTGTTCTTCTTGTGTTTTTCCAGCAAGCATGGCTGCGTTATTTTTCTTAAATTCTTCTACCCCTTTATTTCCAGAAGAAATTAAAGCTGCTTTATTTTTCATATCAGCAGCATTTTGCAAGTTTCTTTTCTTACGCTCTTCTGAAGCTAATTCACCAGAGTCAAATAAAGCTTTATCAAGTCTTTGGATTTGTTTTCCTATACTTCCTTTATATACATCACTCATTCTATCTTTGCTATATTTCATTGTGCTATCCATAGCAGATTTTAAACCAGAACCAACAGCAGTTGCTTTTAGACCACCAGCAAGACCTCCAGCAAGATCGGTCATAAAAGTTATAAATTTATTCATCAAAGAAGCTATAACCCATATGAATAAAATTGAGAATAAAGATGGTATACCATCAGGATTTCCAATATTTCCTATCTGAGAATTGGCATTAGTATTAACTGAAGGTATAGTCCAAAATGACATCAAAGTAATGGGTGTTATAATTCTTATTGTCCAAACTTCATCCCAACATATTTTATATCCCAAAGACATTTTAATAACTTCATACATCATCATATTGAAGAATGCTAAAGTCGTTAAAAGGAAAATTTGCTGTAAAGAGAGTGTGATTAACTGTTTTAACCAGTTGTCGAACATTTCTTTGGTTTGATTGAAAAGAAGCAATACAAAGAATAAAGGTCCTAAAATAAATAATATTGAGATAATTACTTGGGCTGATAAATACCAAAGAACTGATAAGGCAACAGCGTAAACATATAGTGTAAAGCTTAGATAAATTATCCAAAGATATAACCAGCCAAAAATGCTTGCAAATAAAAGGGCAGAGATTTTCTTCTGAATAACAGGAGAGAAAAACATTCCAAATACTTTGTCGACGCTACTAAATAAAATTGACTTGTCGTAATAGCTGTTATTTGCAAGAGCTTGCGAAATTTCAGGAGAGTTGTCAAAGGAAGAAGCCATCATGAAAGCAAGATAGTCTGTTCCGTTTTTGAAGAAGTTAACAACTAATTGATTAAACCAGTACCAACCAAAGTCGGGGCTTACAAAAAGATATATTAATCCCATTTTTAAGACAAAGTTAACTAACTCAGTGTGAGTTATGCTTTTAACTCCAATTAATGTTGCAACTGCATAAAAAGTTAAGGATATAACCAAACTTAGGGATAAAAGCATTTGAAATTGAGAATCTGCAATTATCAATCTGTATATTCTTTCAGCTTGTCCGGGTTTGCTTTTGTCAGCTGGACCATCCATAATTTCTATAACAGGAGTAATAACGTTACTTATAATTGATGAAATATTACTATCAGAAGGTTTTAAAAGTTTTATTTGAACATAATATTTACCACTATTGTTTGAGTATTTGCTGGCGCAATAAGATTCTTTTTTACATTTTGTTTGACCAGCATCAATTTGATCCTGTGTTAGAGAGGTATTTGGAACTTCATTCAAGCCACAAATTGTTCCTTTATTGGTTGAAACTGTTGGATCATAAGCAGGGTTTGATATCAAAATGCCATCATTAACAGTTGATTGGTTGGTGCTTCTTGGAATTATACAATTTGTTGCTTCGGGATCTATAATTTTGAAAGTAAGTCGTAATTTACTGCCTTCTTTATTATGACAATAAAAACTACTTGAAGACTTTGTGATAATATCTGTTGAACAGTCATCCGCTGTTATTGTTGCAGATGTTTTTCTTACTAAATTTCCAAAGCTGTCAAATTGGTAATTACTTTTTGCAGAAGGAGTTGTGCTAACTGATTGATCTGTATTTATGTCGTTATATTCAACTATCACAGGATTTAAGCTAACAGGAGAACTAATACATGATCCATTTTCTTCGTTACAAAGCTTTACAGCAAGCATTTCGCCATTATTAAACTCTAATAAGCCAGAAAGATTAACTTTAATACCATTCGTTCCAGAATAATTAATTCCTGCCGCAGAGTTGTTACCGTAAGAACTTCCAATGTTTAGAAAATCATTTCCATCCATTACAAAGAATTTTAATCTAGATTTAGTAGAAAAAGTCAAAGGAAGTCTAGTTTGGTAAATCTTATTATTATTACTGGTATCGAGAGTTTTTGTGTCTGTAAAATTATCTAAATTCCCATATGATCCGTTAAAGTTCCCTAATTTAACAGCTCCTTTGGAGTAAGTTGAGTTTGATAGTTGAGAGCTTGTAAATCCAGTTGAACTTGAGATATTTTCTACTTTTCCAGTGTAGTTTTCCAAGTCATAGCATTGATCAATTGTTTGATTTATTTTTGCTGAAGTTCTTGAATTTGTTAACATTAAATTTGCACAGTTATCGCATTTTGTTGTGGTAATTGTAGGACTTGTACTTGTGCTGTAATAGCATGTTGAAGAGTCAGTTAATGATCCAGCAGAGCAGTTTTGTTTAGTATAGTTATTAGCTAGAAGATCTGAAGCTGAAGGTATAGTGCAATTGATTTGTTTCTGGCAAGAATTTGGACAGTAAGACGAACTACTTTGATTTGAACATTCTGATGCTGCTGCTAAACATCCAGTCAAGGAACCCGTTGTATAGTCTTGGTTGCAGCTTGGATTATCAATTATTTCAGTTGAAACACCTCTACACAGTAGAGCGGGGCGTGGTGTAATATACATTGCCATTCCAATTCCGCACTGTCTTGAATATCCGCTTTCTGTTGTCCAAGTTCCATTCCAACTTGAAGGTGAAAAACGAATTTTTTGACCTTTTCTTACAAAAAATTGATTACTCCAAGCTGATTCGCTATAAGTTGAGGATTGAGATAAAACAGTGAGTCCATTTAAAGGATTTGTTGTATTGTTAGAATATTCATAGAAATCTGAGCTAAAACCTTGAGTACTGTCAATGTTAAAATGGCTTCCTTGAGGATTTATAATTTGACCATATAATCTGCAATTATTTGCAGCTACACCATTACCGTTAAGCATTGTAAATTTAACAAAACCAGACTGATTAATTGTTATGTCATGATATTTGTTGAATTTTGCTGCAATTGATGCACCGCAGTTTTGTGATCCATCAGTTGTTGAAAAAGATTCTATTTTTAACTTCTGTCCTGGTTCAATAGCAATTTCCTGCGTTGTCCAAGAAGTATTATTTACTGCGATTGAGATTGGGTAAGATGTTGTTGAAGGATAATGGCTATCTATGATTTTGTTACTTGAATCAGTAACTGAGATCGAAAGATTTATGTTACAAGCAGAAGATGTTGAAAGTGACTTAAAGGTTACTTTGTATGAATTAGAGTAGCTATTTGAAATAGTTATCGCTGAAGAAGCATTACCAATTATTGTTCCTCCTTGTCCTATATCATTTGGAGAGTTTCCGGAACAACTTCCGTTTGAGCAACTTACTCCGTTAAAAGGATCATAGCTGTCGTTTTTTAGTCCGTCGTCATTCCATCTTATTAATCCACCAAAAGTTCCTAGGTAATTTGATTGCGAATCTGAAGTTATAGGAAATGTTGAGCTTGCTGTAGTATTGTCAGCATTTGTGTAACCAATACTTGTGTATAATTTGTTATTACAAGAGGATTGAGTTGAACTTCCTGAAGAGCTGTAAGAACATTGCCAAGCTTCAGGATCTGCAGCTATTGGTACCCCAACAGTTCCACTTTTTTCACTAGTTGCATTTTGAGAAAAGCCATAGCCTATTGGTGCTGGAATAGCAAATGCTATAGTTCTTCTTGCTCCGTTATAAATCTTAGAGTCAGTTGTGATATTTCCGCTAATCGTATTATTTCCACCCCCCACAATATTCGTGCCATCGCTCCATTGACCACTAAATTTAACATTCAGTGTTTGACCAGACTTAACATCAAAAAACTTACTACTCCAGTTACTTCCTTGAGAAGAAGGAAATTGATTTGTAGCTTGAATAAAATAGTCTTGATATGAAACTGAACTTCCTAAACTTATATCGCCAATTGCTTTGATTATAAGTTGCGAGTTTTTACTTATTGTAACTCCATAATTTTGAGAAGCACTGCGAGAGTTTGTAGGAAGCCAATAAGGTTCAGCTGATCCGACGTTAGCATTATTTTTTATTAAACATTGCTGAACGGCATTACTTATGCATATGGTTCTATAATTTACATCATCAAAACCACTACAACCTCCACTTCCTCCATTACTGTGAGGTTTACCATCTGTGTCGTAAACAGTAGTATTTCCTGATGTTAGATAATCAGTAAGTCCTGTTCCTTGTGATGGATCATTAATATCTAACGAGGAATCGTAGTTACAAGATTCTGCAGAATTATTTGCTAAAACTTCCAATGTTTGATATTCATATTCACCAAAATCGTCAGCTTCAATACACCCTTGATCTGTACATGACGAACTTAAAAGCAGTAACAATAATAGAGCTTTCAGTTTGTTAGAGAATTTTTTAAGAAAAAAATCCAAAACTTTAGTTACTTTTGTTGGTTTTAAAGTTTTTTTTATCAAGAATTAAAAAGGGTCAAATTTATTTTTGTCGCTAAAAAAGTAAGGAAATTAAAAACTTAATCAAGAAATTTTTAGACTTAATTTCTTGTAAAACAAAATCAATAAAAATTAGTGGCACAACGATTTTTTATTAATAAGGCAACTCTTTGTGTTTCGTTTAAGATTTTGGAAGATTTATTTTCTAAAAATTCTAAATTGTCTTTTAATTCAGAAGCATATTTTTCCTTGAATAAACTTTGATGAAAATCTTTATGTTTTTTAGAAGAAATATTTTTTTCATCAAAAATATAAATTGGTTTTCCAGTTGAGGCAGCTTCAGAAGTCATTGAAACAGAATCTCCGGTAACGATAAAAAAATCTGCGTAACTTAGTATTGCTAAGTAAGGATTTGGATTAACTTTTTTCCAATCAAAAAATTTGAATTTACATTTAAGATTTTTGATTAAGTTTTCACTTAATTCATCAGAAGTTCTACGACTGTTTAAAACTAGTAAAACAGCATTCATATTGTTTGCAATCTTGCTGCTTATGTTTGCTAATTTTATTGCCGATTCAATTTCAAATTTAGTTTTATTAGAAGATCCTCCAAGCAGTATAGCTATTTTTTGTTCCTTAATATTTTTGAATTCTTTAGAAAAAAATTGCTTTTCATTTTTAATATTTTCTTGGTTAATTTTTGTCAGAGATCCAATTGTAGTTATTACATTTTGAAATTCAGAAGCATTTATATTGTCATGTTTTGGCAAAATTACAAAATCAAATTTTTTAAAATTTAAGTTTGGATTCATTATCTGAATCAGCTTGATTTTTGATAGAGATTGTTTTTTTAGATAGAGAGCAACTGGTGCTGTTCTTCTTCCGCAAGAAATTATTGCTTTTGGGAAATAATTTATTTGATTAAGTTGGTTTGTGGTTTTTTGGCTTAAACGTAGTTTTGAGCTACTAAAAAAAATATTGGGTAGTTTTGCGAAAATACTGTAACTAACTTCAATTATTTTGTAAGAAATTCCAAGTGCTTGAGCTAAACCAACTCCTTGCGAAAATGTACCAGCTCTACCATCGGATAAAATCCATATTTCTTCTTCAATTTTTTTCATTATTAAGAAATTTGAAGTTTCTGTTTTAAAGCTTTAGAGACGTTTTTCGAAACAAAACGATCAATTTCACCATTCAGTTTTGCAATTTCTTTTACCAGTTTTGAGGCAATGAACTGAGTATTTTCAGAAGCTGGCAAAAAAACAGTTTGAATTTGTGGATCAAGTTTGGAATTCATTCCAAACATCTGAAATTCATACTCAAAATCTGATACAGCTCGAAGGCCACGAATAATTATTTGTGAATTTTTTTGTTTTGCAAATTTAACTAATAAACCCTCAAATTCTTCAACAATAACAGTTTTTTCTTGGCTATTGAAAACTTTTATTTCTTCTTCAACCAATGCCACTCTTTCATCTAAAGTAAATAAGTTTTGTTTTGCATTATCTTTAGCAACTGCAATAATTAGGTGATCAAATAATTGTGTGGCTCTTTTAATTATATCAAGATGACCAAAAGTTATTGGATCAAAAGTACCAGGATAAATTGCAATTCTTTTCATTATTTTGCTATTAGGTTGATATTTAGTAATTAAAAACTCTACTTGCATCAATATTTCATAGTTAGAACTATAAAATAGTTTGCTGCGATCTAATGTCTCAATCAATAGATTTTTACTTTGATATTTTCTACCTTTATCTTTGGTTAAAAATTAAATTCAACAACTTCATGAAAATCTCAATAATTTCAATTGGTAAATTTGAAAATAGTCCATTTAAACAAGTTTTTGAAACTTATCTAAAAAGATTAAAGTGGAAAATAGAATTAAAAGAGTTGGATTTAAAAAATTCTCATAACTTTTCTGTAGAAAAAATTAAAGAAAATGAAGCGGAGTTAATTATTAAGAATTTAAAACCAAACTCTAAAGTAATTGTTTTAGATGAGCATGGTAAACAATTTGGAAGTATTGATTTTGCAAAAATGATTTCTGATTTTGCAGTTAATGGAGATTCAGATTTAACTTTTGTGATTGGTGGAGCTAATGGACTTGGTAAAGAAATTTTGAAAAAATCTCAAATGAAAATTTCTCTGGGAAAGATGACTTTTCCTCATATGATGGTAAGAGCAATTTTGATAGAACAATTATATAGAGCTCAGTCAATTATTGAAGGACACCCTTATCATAGAGAATAATTTTAACATTGTTGCTTTAATAAGATATAATTCTGAAATTGTCTTAAGTATTTTCGCTTGATTCTTCAGCCATTTGATAATCAAGACTTGCCCATCTACTACGAGCTCTTAGTCTTCTACTTTCAATTCTTTCCCTTGCAGAAGTTGATCTTTCTTTTAGGTTAACTTTGTCACGCCAAATTTGTGGTCCTTCTCTATCAATCAATAAACTTTGTTGAAATGAAGGAGGGCGTTTTTTTAGAGCTTCTCTTTTTTCTAAAGCTCTTTTTCTTATATTCTCAATTGTGGTCTGACGATTTTTATCGTGAAGCCTTTTGTGATGCATTATTATATTGTCAACAAACCAGCGACGACGTCTGTTTGCAACTTTTCTTCTTTGTGATCTTGAAAGTCCTTTTCCTCTTCCTTTTCTTGCAATACTGAAAAAACTGTGAACAAGTGCGTGTTCAACAACTCCATGAACAAGTCCAGGATGCGCACCAAGAAACAGCGATGCATTGCTTAAGCTTAGTGATGACATTGAGGATGGTAAGCTAAGAAGCACGACTTATTTTTCGAAGTAAATTTAGTTAAATGACAAAAGTTATATTGAATATAAAGATATATAATCTCATTTATTTTCCAATACAAAAACTTGAAAAAATTACATCTAGAATATTTTCAATATCAACTCTTCCTGTAATTTTGCCGATTTGGCGAGTTGCCATTCTTAGGTCTTCAGCTGCTAATTCAACATTTTTTGTCAAAGAAAACTCTTCTAAAAAAGCAACTGAATTCTGAAGAGCAGTTCTATATCTTTCTTGAGTTATAAATGCTGAATTTTCTTGAAAAGACTTATCTGGTAGAAGACTTGAAATCTTTTTTTCAAGAATTTTTGTAAGATTAGAAGTATTAATTTTTTTGGTCAAAGATATTGTGATTGGTTTTAGTCTAATAAGCCAATTTGGTACTTTTTCACATAAGTCAATTTTATTTAGTAGAATAATTGATTTTTCATCGATTAAATCTTTGAATTCATTGAAAGAATTTGGATTTTGTGAGTCCAAAACAATAATTTTTAAATCTGCTTCTTCAGCTTTTTTAAAAGCTCTTTTTACTCCTTCTTTTTCAATCAAATCATTGGTTTCTCTTATACCAGCGGTGTCTGAAATTTTAACCGCAATTCCATTTATTGATAAGTTAGTTTCAACAACATCACGAGTAGTTCCGGCAATCTCGGATACAATTGCCACTTCACTGTTTGATAAAAAGTTAATTAGACTAGATTTGCCAACATTTGGTGCGCCAATAATTGCTAAATTAAAACCATCTTTAATTTTTTGCCCAACTTTCTGATCATTAATATGACTTTTTATCTCTTGAGTTAATGATTTTACGTTATTTTCAACTTCATCAATTATAGTTTGTGGTAAATCTTCATCAGGAAAATCAATATAGGCTTCTAAACGTGCTGAAATTGATATAAGTTTGAAACGCCAATTTTCATAAATTTGACCCAACTTGCCTTGCAATTGTTTTAAGGCTTGTTTGTGTTGTGATTCAGTTTCAGAAGCAATTAAATCTGGTATTGCTTCTGCTTGTACCAAATCAATTTTACCATTTAAAAAAGCTCTTTTTGAGAATTCACCAGCTTCGGCAATTCTAACGTTTTTTTGAGTTGTTAAAATACTTGAAACTTTTTTTAAAATAAAAGGTGAGGCATGAATTGAAATTTCAGCAACATCCTCTCCAGTAAAACTATTAGGTGATTTGAAAAATGATACCAGAACTTCATCAATTAGCTCTGAGTTATTGGGATCAGAAATTTTATGAAAAGAAATTTTTTGATGAGCAGGTTCTTTTTTAATTCCAAGTGCTTTTAGGCACTGAGAAGTTTCAGTACCAGAAATTCTTATAACTGATACTGCTCCTAAATGACTTGAGGTTATAGGCGCAAATATTGTATGCATTTCCAAATTATAAATATTTTTTATGGAAAAATTGGAGCTAATTCTAAACCTTCTTTTTCGTCAAAACCGCAAATAATATTCATATTTTGAACAGCTTGACCAGATGCTCCTTTGCATAAATTATCAATTACTGATACAATAATAACTCTATTTTTTGTTCTGGCTTTTTTTACTGTCATTACACAAAAGTTGGTTCCTACAACATCTTTAATATTTGGTTCTCCATCAATTACTCTAACAAAGAATTCATCTTCATATTTTGTTTGTAAACAATTCTTTATGTCTTCAATTGAAAATTTCTGATCAATCTTAGCATAAATTGTTGAAATTATACCTCTATTAATAGGTAGTAAATGTGGAGTAAAATCAACTTCAACTTCTGAATTTGTAGCTTTTGAAAGTTCTTGTTCAATTTCTCCCATATGTCTATGTTTTCCAATTGAATAAGCTTTTACAGATTCATTAACTTCACAAAATAAATTCCCTTGTTTGACAGATCTTCCAGCACCCGATGTTCCAGATTTAGAATCAATAATTATATCTTCTCTTAAGATTAAACCGCTTTCAAGAAGTGGAATTAGTGGTAATAAAGCTGAAGTTGGATAACAACCAGGGCAAGCAATTAAATTGGATTTTTTAATTTTGTTTCTATGAATTTCTGGTAAAGCATAGACCGCTTTTGGTTGTAAATCTTGTGCTATATGTTCGTGGTCATACCACTTTTTATAAATTTCTGGATCTTCAAGTCTGAAGTCAGCAGAAAGATCTATAATTTTTAGATGGGAATTTTTTCCTTCAGAAATAAGCTTTTTAAAAGTTTCTTGCGATGTTGTGTGTGGTAAACATCCAAATGCAACATCAATTTTTGAGAAATCAACTTCATCAATTTTTTGTAAATCAGGTAAATTATAATGAACTAAGTGTGGATAAAGTTGTTCAATCTTTTGTCCAGCATTAGAATTTGCAATTAAAGCTGCGATTTCAACTTTTTTATGGTTAATTAAAATTCTAATAAGTTCTGCTCCAGTATAGCCTGATGCACCAATAATTGCGATTTGTAATTTTTTCATTTCTTACCTTAAATTTACTTTTTTTTATGGCTTTTACGATAATCTTTTGGTGTTTGGAATTTACCTTGCCAAACACCTAATTTATTGACTTTTGCTAAGTTTTCTAAATTTATCAAATTTTCATCAGCTTGTTTTAAATTATAAATTATTGCCATACCATTTTTAATAATTTCTTCATTAATTACAAGGTTATCAATTTTGCAAATTGCTAGATAGCGATTATAAACATCTTTTTGTGCGTAAGAACATAAGACTTCTTTTTTATCGGCTAATTTTAATAAAAAGTTTTTTGAAATTTGTCCGCAAGAATATTCTTTGTCATTTTTATCGAAGCAATTTTGTTTGAATTCAGGTGCGTCAATTCCAAAAAGTCTAACTTCGTATTTGATATTATCATTTCTAATTCTTAGAGAGTCGCCATCAATTACTTCAGCAATACCGATAAATTGTTGGTTAAAATCGAGGGTTGAAAGCTGTGGGTTTGAAGATTGCGTTTTTGTAGTAACTATTCTGAAAGTTGTTCCAATAAAACTGATTAGAAAAACTATAAGTGTAATGTTTCTAAGATTTTTTTTTATTTTTCTCACTATTTTGAAAAAGAGTTTTTTCTAAAGAAATAGGGCTTTTGAGTTATAAGATATAAAAAGCCATTTTAAGAATAAAGCTGTAGGTCAATAAATCTATAACTTGGTAAATGCGAGCTCTATCAGATAGTACTCGCAATTTATACAAAAATCAGTTTACAATCTAACTAAATCATAATAATCCTGCATTAAATCAAGAGTAATTTGACTTGCTTGTGGATAAAAATATTTATCATCGATTGCACCGACTCTTGTAATTTCAGCAGCACTTCCAGTTAAAAATACATCGGCAGCATCAGCAAGTTCTTCTGGTTTGATATGTCTTTCAACAACTTTTAATCCACGTTTTTTAGCAAGATCAATAACTGTTAAGCGGGTTAATCCATTCAAAAATGCATCAGGCGTTGGAGTGTGAAGTTCGCCATTTTTCATAACTAAAAACAAATTGGCACCAGTTGCTTCAGCTAAAAATCCACGATAATCAAGCATTAATGCGTCATTATAGCCTTCGCGTTCAGCTTCATGCTTTGAAATTGTACAAATCATATAAAGACCAGCAGCTTTTGAGGCAACAGGAGCAGTCTCAGGAGAAGGGCGTTTATATTTGGCGAATTTTAGTTTTAAACCGGCTTTTCTGGCCTCTTCAGAGTAGTAAGGGGGCCAAGGCCAACAAGCAACTGCAACGTGAATTTTATTGCCTTGAGCTGAAATTGCCATTTTTTCTGAGCCACGCCAAGCAAAAACTCTCATATAACCATCAGTTATATTATTTTTTATTACAGCTTCTTTTTTAGCTTTTTCTAATTCTTCAACTGAAAATGGAACATCAAATCCTAAGATATTGGCTGAAGCGTGAAGTCTTTTTGAGTGATCTAAGCTTCTGAAAATTTTTGTATTGTAAATTCTTTCGCCTTCAAAAACACAAGATGCATAGTGTAATCCATGGTTTAAGACATGTATTTTGGCATTTTTCCAATCAACAAATTCTCCGTTGTACCAGATGAAACCTTCTCGTTGATCAAAAGAAATAATATCAGACATTTTTGTTTATTTTAAATTAAAGAGTAAATAGATTTATTAACATACCAAGCAAATTAAGTTGCTATGCAAAATAGTCAATTAGTCAAAATTAAAATTAATGAAAATTTCACTAATAATTACAGCTTTTAATGCTGAAAAATACTTATCAAAAGCAATTGAGTCTTTTTTGGACCAAGATTATCAAGATAAAGAATTGCTTATAATTGATGATATTTCTACTGATAAAACTCATGAAATTATAATATTTTACACACAAAAATTTCCCAATTTAATTAAATGGGTTAAAGAAAAAGATAGCGGAATTTCAAATGCTAGAAATATAGCTCTAAATTATGTAAGTGGTGATTTAATTGGTTTTTTGGGAGCAGATGATTTTTTACACAAAGATTTTTATAAAAAAATGCAATATTACATTAAATTAAATCCAAATTTTGATGTGGTTTATTTTAATAACTATGCTGTGGGTGCAGTAAGTGCTTTTAGCTTAAGTTCAAGTATTTCAATTACAAAAAGAAATTTGATAAAGCATTGTCCAGTTGCTTCTGGTGAGTCTTTTTATTATCGTAGAGAAATTTTTGAAAAGATAAAATTCAATGAAAAGAATCGATATTCTATGGATTATGAATTTAATATCGCTCTTGTTTCAACAAAAAAACAAAATGGTGAAAAATATAAATTTTTCCCAGTTAATATTTCTGCAGTTTTTAATTATCATAGCGGAGAAAATATTTCATCATTAAATTCTTTGAAACAAAGGTTAGAAACAGTTGCAGTTCAGTTAAAATACTCTAGAAGTTTAGTTGAAAAATTAAGAGTTATATGGAGAGCAAAAAAACTCATTTCAAAAAATTATTCTGAATTTTTAAAAATATTAAGAGGCTTATAGACTTTGTTAAAAAAGCAATTTGTACGTTTTATTATAGTTGGATCATTGGCAACTTCCTTGAGTTACTCTGTATTTTTAATTGCGTTGCGTGTTTTCGACATTAATTATCTTATTGCGGCTTGTCTAGGATTCGTTTTTGGTGTTCTTTTAGGATTTCTTTTAAATAAAAATTGGACTTTCGACGCCAAAAATGAAAAGTCTAAGAAGACAGCTTTTTCTTACTTTGCGGTTTATATTTTTTCTCTAATTATTAGCTTATTATTTCTAAAAGTTATGGTTGACTCTGTTGGATTAAGTCCAGAACTGTCAAATTTTTTAGGAATTGGTGTTTCAACTTTTACTAATTTTAGTGGTACAAAATTTTTTGTTTTTAAAAAAAAAACTAGTACATAACCAAAGTTTTTTCTTTATTTTCTTTGCTCAAATCTTCAATTACCAACTCAGTCCCACCTGAAGTCTCATTCATTGTTACTATTCTTCCAGTGTGTAATTCTCCATCTTCATAAAATTCTATTATCAAACCTTCGCGAACCAGATTTCCAGAACCAATTTCAACTAAAGAATTATTTTTAATGTTAATTCCTTCCCAAGCAAATGAAATATGACAAAAAACAAGGTATACTATTAAAAAAGTACTTAATTTTTTTATCATAAAATTGGTGTTTTGTTTTCAAAATAATTTTTGAAAATATAATTATTTAATTTTATTCAAAGAAATCATTGACATTTTATAAAAATATCAGTTTATTTGCGCCCCTCTTCTTTTCGAAAAAGATTTATGTCGGGGCGTAGCGCAGTCTGGCTAGCGCATCTGGTTTGGGACCAGAGGGTCGGGA
>CAZENB010000042.1:0-14537 GCA_964513555.1 uncultured Rhizobium sp.
AATTCCGAGGAGATGTTGTCAGCGCAATCATCCTCCTCTCAAAAATAACCAACTGGCAACTCTGAAATTTCAGAAATGACCGAGGAGGACTTTAAAGATTGGTATGAAGCTACTTTAGATGTAGAAAAATCATTTCAGACCTAAAAAATAATCTTTTACAGCTTTATAAAAATTTTCAGCCTTTAACTGGTCACGAGATATTGCAGAAGATGTTTTAGGAATTGGAAGCAAAATGCCATCATTTCTAAATTCTTTGATTTTTTCTCTAGAAAAAGCCTTTTTTGGATCAAGAGTAAAAGAATCCCCCCAGTCAACTTGAAGGGTATGAGGAAGTTTAATGGGAGATTCAACAAGCTCTTCTTGTGACAGAAGTTTATAACCCTTGTTTAAGTAGTAATTATTATCATCTTTATTTGGTAATTTATCATTTTTAACACTTCCGACAGCCATAATTCCAAAACCATTTTGATACAAAAATATTTTATCACCTTTGTTATACTTATTGTTAAGTATGTTGTAGCCTTGATCAAATAATTTTCCATCAAATCCACATCCTATAACTCCATTATTTATTAGTTGAATTACTTCTTCTTTCGAAGATCCGCTGTTGTGATAATAATAAGGCACGTTTGTATTATTTGATGTATCGGCACTCTTGCCTAACTGGTAAGAATTATAGGGTTTGGAATCAAATTTTGTTGAAAATGAGATAAATTCTTCGTCATTAAAATTGTAAATATCATAGCTAATACAGGTAAAGCCTATGCCTTTTTCAGATAACCATTCACCCATAGAAAATAAGGACTCTTCAAAATCTCTAGCAATTAAAATAATTCTTTGCTCTTTGTTAATTTTTGCTCTGTCATCACCACTAAAAGCATCAGATATTTTTTCCAAATCATCTTTGTCTGAGCATTTTATTCCACCATTAGTAAAAAATTCCCATCCTGTAGGGTATGATTTAATCTGAACTAGGTATTGTAAGGCTTGCATTTCTACGCCTATTTTACCAAAAGCTCTCTTTAGCTCTATTATTACTACTCTACCTTCGCCATCCAAAGCAAGAATATCTGATATTTTGCCAGTTTTATAACGTTGTTGGCGGTTAATTGGAAAAATTAACCCTTCACCAAAAATTTTTGATGTGACTTCTTCTTGATTTTGTTTCAAAGAATTAAAGACAATTTCTTCTATATCCTTTTCCTTTGCAGAAGAGTTATTTTCTTCTTTATTCAAAAGTAAAAATTTTGAGTTTTTATCTATTCTAAACAGGGTCATAAGTAAAAATATTTTTTGGGTAAATTTATTATCCAGTTTAAATTCAGATAGTTAAATGTCATCCTCAACTCACGCTGCTGTATCAATTTTAATCGGTGCTAATCTGGGAAAGTCTTTCCAAGATTCTTTCAGTGGAGCTAATAAACAGCTCATCAGCCTTGGTGATGTGATTAAAAAGGTGAACGATAATTGAAACTTATTCTTACCTCTTCTACTACCATTCTTTTTAGCAGAAAAACAACCGCATTTTATACACTTTTTTTGACATGTTTTTTATCTGCAAATTAGCTCATCTTATGATTTTTTTATAAGATATTCTTACCAAACCATGCAAATAAAAGACAAAATCACCTTTTTATCACCCCTTTTTTTTATTATGCCGAAATATTAAAGATTATTGTGTTGTGGTAATCTAAAATATTTTTAAGGGGATTTTTAATAAATTAGGGGAAGTGAAATGAAAACGGGGTTTTTCAACCCCGTTCTCAAAATGAGGAATTAGTTGATTGTAGCTCTTAAAGCTTTAGTGGCATCAACCATTTGTTTTAAAGCAAGTTTTGTTTCTGGCCAATCGCGAGTTTTTAAACCGCAATCAGGATTTACCCAGATTTGCTCAGGTTTTAAAACGTTTAATGCTTTGTTCAGTAAAATTTCCATTTCTTCTTGTTTAGGAACTCTTGGAGAGTGAATGTCATAAACGCCCGGTCCAATTTCATTTGGATATTTGAAGTTGATGAAAGCATTCAGTAATTCCATGTTAGAACGAGAAGTCTCAATTGAAATTACGTCAGCATCCATATCGGCAATTGCTTTTATGATATCATTAAATTCAGAATAGCACATGTGTGTGTGAATTTGCGTTCTATCTTCAACACCAGAAGCACTTATTCTGAAAGCTTCTACTGCCCATTTCAAGTAATTTTCCCAAGCTGATTTTCTGATTGGTAAACCTTCTCTTAAAGCGGCTTCATCAATTTGAATAATTTTTATACCAGCTTTTTCTAAATCACAAACTTCGTCACGAATTGCAAAAGCAATTTGTAAAGCAGTTATTTTTCTTGGTTGGTCATCACGCACAAAAGACCATTGTAAAATGGTGATTGGACCAGTTAACATACCTTTCATAATTTTTTTTGTCAGGCTTTGAGCATATTTTGCCCACTCAACTGTCATTGGAGTTGGTCTAGAAACATCTCCAAAAATTACAGGTGGTTTTACACATCGTGAACCATAGCTTTGTACCCAACCGTTCTTAGTGAAGAAAAATCCAGATAATTGTTCGCCAAAATATTCAACCATGTCGTTACGCTCAAACTCACCATGAACTAAAACGTCTAAATCAATTTCTTCTTGGAATTTAACTGTTCTGGCAGTTTCTTCTTTAATAAATTGATTATAAGCTTCGGCAGAAATTTTTCCTGCTTTGAACTCGGCACGGTTCTTTCTTACTTCTTTTGTTTGAGGGAAAGAACCAATTGTTGTGGTCGGTAAAATTGGTAGAGAGATATAATTATTTTGAATTTCTTTACGATCTATGTAAGAACTTTTACGATTAATCATTGCTTCAGTGATGCCAGAAACCCTTTGTTTTACTGCATCATTATGAATTCTTTTTGATGATTTTCTGTTTCCAATTGCAGTTTTATTTTTAGAAATTTCATCTGCAACTTCTGATGAGTTTCCACCGGCTGCTTTAGCAATGACAACAATTTCGTTAAGTTTTTGTGCTGCAAAAGATAACCAAGATTTCAATTCAGCATCAAGGTCAGTTTCGTTTTCTAAATCAACCGGAGAATGGATTAAAGAACATGAAGGAGCAATAATAACCCTATCTTGTCCAAGTTTTGCAACGGCTTTTTGAGCAATTTCAATTGAGTTTTCAAGATTATTGATCCAGATATTTCTACCGTCAACTAAACCAAGAGATAAAGATTGGTTTGGTTTTACTGATTCCAAAACTTTTTCAAGTTGTTCTGGAGCTCGAACCAAGTCAACATGAACGGAATCTGTATTTAAACTGAAAGCAAGTTCAGTATTATCAGATAAAGTATCAAAATAAGTTGTTAAATGAATTTCAATGTCGTTTGCAAATTCTTTGATTTTTTGGTAAGAGTTTATATATGCTTTTACAGCATCGGCACTTAAATCTGTAACTAAGAAAGGCTCATCAATTTGAACTTCTTTTACACCAATTTCTTTTAGTTTAGCGAAAAGTTCTTGATAAGCATTTAAAAGATTTGGTAATAATTCTAATTTATTGAAATTTTCAACTGTTTTTCCAAGAAGAAGGAAAGTTACAGGTCCCAAAATTACTGGTCTTGTTTCAATTCCAAGTTGTTTTGCTTCCAAATATTCATTAAAGATTTTTGAGCATGAGATTTTAAATTTCTGATTTTTAGAAAATTCAGCAACGATGTAATGATAGTTAGTGTCAAACCACTTTGTCATTTCCATTGCAGTTACATCAATTCCATTATCTTGTTTACCTCTTGCCATTGCGAAGTAAAGATCAAGATCAACATTTTCACCTTCAAACTTGAATCTAGAAGGAACGGCTCCAAATAAGGTAATCATTCCTAAAATGTGATCATAGAAAGAAAAGTCATTTGAAGGAATTAAGTGAATGCCAGCACTTTTTTGAATTTGCCAGTTTTTACTTCTTATTTCTGATGCGGCTTTTTTAAGTTCATCAGATGAAATTGTATCTTTCCAATAGCTTTCTATAGCTTTTTTTAATTCACGATTGGCACCAATTCTTGGAAAACCAAGGTTTGCAGTTTTAAGCATAATTTTATAAGTTTAAATTTTTGTGCAAGGCTTTGCAAAAAAGATAAGTAAGGTTAAGTAACCTTATAATAAGGCAGGCTTGCCGAAGGTTCGTGGTTATTTTTGTATTTTGTAATAACCAAATAGCCAAAAAGGCTTACCAATAATTTAGGAATGATCATTATTAAAAGCAAGACTAACTTGTGATAGGTAATTATCTACTAATACACAATTCAATTTCTAATTCAAAACTTGTTGCTTAGTTATCAAAATAATCTTTTTTTAATTAAAATTTTGAAATATTTTTTAGAACAACTTAGTTTTGACGATTTATTGGTTATAAAATCCCAAAATGAATGGTTGGCTTAAAAAGCTTGACTTTAAACAATCTAAAATGGAAGATTAGATCATAATTCTGATTAAAAATTTGGTTTAAATATGTTGTTGAGTCTCGTCCTGTTGTTGAGTCTCGTCTAATTTGTTGGGCTAAAGTAGGTGTCCCATAGACAAATTTTTCATATAGTTAATTTGGCAAAAGTTGATGAATAAAAACTATTTTCTAAGAAAAAAACTATCAAATAACCTAAAAAGCTTTTTCTTTGTGCTGTCTAAAACTGCGCTAAAGTTTTTAAAGGCATTTTTTAGAAAAAAGTCAATTTTGTTAGTTTCAAACAATAGAATTAAGACTATAAACTTGGGGCCTGTATCACAAATAGCGATTTTAATGTCTTTGTTTTTTTTAGGTAATCTTATAAGACAAACTTTGCAATATGATAAAATAATTGCTTCAAAATCACAAGAAATTGAGAGATTAAAAGAAGTCAATGAATATTTTGAAGATGAGTTCGGAACCATTAATGAAAAGTTAAAGAAAGTTAGTGAGTACTTAAATGCGGTGAATGGAGGAAAACAAAACGCAAGTGCTACAGAAGAAGAGTTTAAAGTTCCTCAAAATATTGAAAAAGAAAATTTATCTAGGGCAGAAAAAAAAACCATTAATGAAATAAAAGACTCTACTTTTGCTTTAAACTCAATTCAAGAAAATGCTCGTATAAGAATAAAAAATATAGAAAAAGCAATTTTGTCCACAGGATTAAGTTTAAAGAAAATGCCTAATCCTCAGGAAATGGTGGATGCAAAAAAAGCTGAACTAATTGCTGAAAAAGAAATTTCCTTAAACAAAGCATCTGATTTGCGTAAAGGGCGGGGTGGTCCTTTGCTTTCAGATCTAGATAAAGTTGACTTGTCACAAAATCACGAGGAAGATGCCTTAGAAAGAGAATTGGAAAAAGTACAATTTGCTACAGAGTTTGATCGTCTATTTTTGTTGGAAAAATTGGTAAGCGTAATGCCTTTAGATAAACCAATGAAAAACTACTATATTTCTAGTGGTTTTGGAACGAGATCTGATCCTCTGACTCACAGAGCCGCAAGACACCAAGGTCTTGATTTTGTTGGTCCAGACAAAGCTAAAATTATCAGTCCAGCAAGCGGAAGAGTTATTTTGGCTGGCAGATTCAGTGATTATGGTAATGCAGTCGTTATTGATCATGGCTTTGGCATTACAACTCGTTATGGTCATTTATCTTCAATTAAAGTTACTCAAGGACAAGTTGTAAAAAAAGGACAAGTTATTGCTAATCAAGGAAGCACAGGAAGAAGTACAGGACAGCATTTGCACTATGAAGTAAGATATAGAAATACCCCTTTGAATCCCAGAAAATTTTTGGAAGCGGGTTACTTCTTATCAAATGAACAAACAACCAAATATGTTAATAGCTAGTTTCAGAAAAAAATCCTCAAATCAAGAAAAAAGTGATTTAAACGGAGAGAATGTTGTAAAAGAGAAATCGGTATCTCGTAATTCGACTCCCACAATTGTTGCTATTGATATGGTAATTGAAGGCCAAATTATTAGCCAAGGTCTTGTTGAAATTGAAGGAAAAATCAAGGGTTCGGTAAGAAGTAACTCGGTGGTTTTATTGGAAAAGGGAATTATTGAAGGTGATGTAATTGCTGAATCTTTTTGTGTAAGAGGAAAATTTCTGGGAAATATTGTTGCCCAAAACGTCAATATCGCAAGCAAGGCAAACGTTATAGGAACAATTGAGTATGGATTATTGTCGGTTGAAGATGGAGCCGCAATTGATGCTCAGTTCAAAAAACTGCATAAAAAATAACCAAAAATGATATGATTATTGGGTAATTTTTAAGTACCAAATAATCATTTCAAACTAAGCATTTAGTCTTTTAACAATCTCTTCCCTTTCAATTAAATTAACTAAAAACTTCAATTCTGGTCCGTGTTCTTGTCCAGTTAAAGCAAGACGAATTGGCATAAATAAATCTTTACCTTTTCTGTTAGTATTGGTTTTTATTTGTTCTAACCATAATGACCAACAATTTTCATCAGAAGTGTTTTTGGGTAAAAGATTTGCTGTTTTTTGTAAAAATTCTTTGTCTTCATTTTTATTACTATAGCGGAAATTTGTTTTACAAATTTGCCACCATTCTTTTATTTCATATAAAAAACTGATATTTTGTTTTAAATAGTTGAAAAATTTTTCATCAATTTCAGAAATTCCAACGTCAGATAATCTTGATTTAATTTCGCCAAATTGAGAATTTAGTAATAGTTTCTGATTAATTACTGCAAGTTGAGAAATATCATAATTAGTTGATGATTTGCTGAATTTTGAGAGATCAAAATTAGCAACTAAATCATCAAAGTTATAATAAATTTTTAAACTTTCCGAAGTACCAATTTGTGATAAAAGATTTATTATAGAAAATGCTTCGTAACCTTCATTTCGTAACGATTTAACATCAAATCCACCTTCTCTTTTGGAAATCTTACCCTCGCTTGCTTTAACTAAAGCTAAGTGTGAAAAATCGGGAACTTTTGCATTTAAAGCTTCAAAGATTTGAATTTGAATTGCAGTATTTGTAATATGATCTTCTCCACGAATAATATCCGTAATTCCAAACTCAATATCATCAACTACAGAACAAAAAGTGTAGGTTGGAACTCCATTACCATTTTGATCTTCTTCGCGTACTAAAACTGGATCTGAAAAGTGACGACCTTCATAGGTAATTTTACCTTTAATTTTATCATCCCAAGAAACAATTTTATCTTCTAAAAGAAAACGATAATGAGGTTTTAGTCCTGATTTTCGTAGGTTATCTTTTTGTTCTTCATTTAGTTTTAAAGCTGCACGATTATAAATTGGAGTGATTCCAGAAGCAATTTGAGCTTTTCTTTGTAAATTAAGTTCTTCTGGAGTTTCAAAGCATTCATAAAGTCGACCGCTTTTTATTAATTGATTTTTTGCTGCTTCGTATTTTTCTAGACGATTAGATTGTTTAAGTAGTTGGTCATAGTTTAATCCAAGCCATGACATATCGTTTAATATCATATCGCGATATTCATCTTTTACCCTTTGTGTATCTGTATCATCAAGACGTAATAAAAATTTCCCGCCAGTTTTTTTAGCATAAAGAAAATTAATTATTGCTGCACGAATATTTCCGACGTGTAAAAAGCCAGTTGGTGAAGGTGCAAAGCGACAAATTGTACTCATTTTTATGTTAAATAATTATTTTTTAATTGCTAAAAGTTCATAAGCTGAAATTGCTGGCAATAAGAAGTTAGAACCATAATAATCACAAGTTTTTTTAGTTTGAGCTCTACGCCAAAGTCCATAAAAATAGCCTGGAATTATCAAAGTTGACCAAAGTATAAACTTAAAAAAAGCGTTACCTCTTTTTTTGACTCTAATTTCAAATTCACTTTTGCAATCTATGCAGACTAGTTTTTCCATTTCTAAGTAATCATTTTTTAAAAGATTAATTTCTTAGGTAATCATATAAGAAAAATAATTATAATTAGCCTAATTTTCCATGAAATACTCTTGTTTTGCATATAAAATCATGCAATGCAATTTTTTCTTTGGTGAAAATTACAATTAAAAAACCAAGACCAAGAGTTGCTGAAGTTATTAAGCAAGCTAAGGCGCGACAAAGTGATTGTTTCCAAGTCAGTTTTTCTCCATTCAGATTTCCAACGTAAATTCCCATAATTCTTTTGCCTAAAGTTGCCTGTTTTTTTTCGGCAATAAAGTAAGATAAATAAATAACGCTTAAGACGTCCATTATAATCTCAACTGATTTTCCTTCTTCTGACGCACTAAAAGAAGAATATGAGAAAGATTCATCACTAATTTGAAAAGATTGAAAATTATCAAATCCAAAATAATAAACCAAAATTGTGAATATGGGGAGTAAGAAAATTAAATCTAAGAAACCAGCAAAAAATCTGATCCAGAATCCACCATATTCTTTTTCTGTCATAGGTTATTAGTGCTTAAATTTATTAGTTATTGGATAACGTCTTTCTTTATCAAAAGACATATCAGAAATTTTTACCCCAATACAAGATTGGCGGCGTTTATATTCACTGTTGTAAAAAAGATTTGCAACTTTCTTAACTAAATTTTCTTCAAATCCTAACTTAACTATATCGCTGACCGAATTTTCTTTTTCAATTATTTCAAATAAAATTTTATCTAAAATTTCATATTCGGGAAGAGAGTCTGAATCTTTTTGGTTTTCTCGCAGTTCAGCAGTTGGAGCTTTTATTAAAATATTTTGTGGAATTAAATTTATTTTTTTATGCAAAGAAATTGGAGAGATATTTTGATTGCGCCATTTAGCCAATTCATAAACCTCAGTTTTATATAAATCTTTTATTGGATTAAAGGCTCCACACATATCGCCATAAAGTGTTGCATATCCGCAGGCAAGTTCAGATTTATTGCCAGTTGAAAGCAAAAGTGCATTATTTGTATTAGAAATTGCCATTAGAATATTGCCACGAATTCTTGGTTGTAAATTTTCTTTGGCTAAGTCTGAAATTTTACCAATGATGTTTAACATTGTATTGAAGCTATCTTCAATTGAAATTACTTGTAAAGCTACATCTAAATTTTTAGCGCATTCAACAGCGTCAATCATTGAATTTTCAGAGTTATATTTACTTGGAAGTGCGTAAAGTTTTACATTATCGCTTCCTAAAGCATCAACTGCGATTGTTGCAACAATCGCAGAATCAATTCCTCCAGACATTCCAATTATAACTTGCGAAAAGCCAGATTTTTTTACATAGTCACGCAAAGCCAAAACGCAAGCTGAATAGTTTCTAGCAATATGATTTTCTAATTCTGGTTTTTTAGTTAATGGTAATAATTTTTTATTTTTTGTTATTTCAATGATCGCAGAATCTTCTTCAAAACTTTTCATTTGCAAAACAAATTCTCCATCACAATTCATAACAAATGAACTGCCATCAAAGACTACAGAATCTTGTCCACCAACTTGATTTAAATATATTAGGCTTTTATTTAGAGTCTTGCAGAAATTATTTGCCAAATCATGACGATATTGCTGTTTTTTCTGAGAGTAAGGTGAAGCATTAATGGAAATTACAAAATCAAAAATTTGTTCTTGTAATAAAAAAAGATTCTTAGGATCCCACAAGTCTTCACAAACTAAAATTGCTAAGGTTAATCCTCTAAATTCAAAATATGAAAGACTGTTTGAGGTAGTGAAATATCTATTTTCATCGAAAACTCCATAATTAGGCAATGTTTTCTTATTAATGATTCTTTTTATTTCTCCATTTTCAATTAAAATGGCAGAATTATACAAAACACCTTTTTTTATTCTGCTAAAATCTATTGTTGGGCAACCAACTAAAACAGCGCATTTTGAAGATAAAGTAGCTTGACAAATTCTGACTATTTGTTCTTTTATGGCGTCAAGAAAGTATTTTTTTTGCAATAAATCTTCGCAAATATAGCCGCAAATTGCCATTTCAGGGAAAATTGCCAAGTCACAATTTTTCTCAGTCGCCAGTTTAAATTCATCTAAAATTTTGTTAGTATTTTTTTCTAAATCGCCAATTGTAGGATTAATTTGTGCAAGATGAATTTTCATTTTTTCTTATTATGTCTTTATTCATAACTACAATATAAAAATAGCCAATCTATTTAGTTGTTTGGTTGCTCTTTTTTCTTAAGATTTTCTTCATTAAGTTTTTGTACTTCTTCTTGATCTAAATTAAAGTGTTCTTGGTGCGAAGATGGAACTTTATGTTCATTGCCATATATGTCTATGATTGTGGTTGTGTCATCGTCTTCTAATCTGATTTTTTCTTCGGCAATTCCACGATGCAATTCTTGTTTTATTTCATCAATACCTAAATCTTTCTCAACTTCTTTAAACTGGCTTTTTAAATCGCTAAAATAACGTTTGGCACGAAAAAAAACCTTGCCAAGAAAATGCGCAATTTCTGGTAAATCTTGCGGTTTAATGAAAATTATTGCTACCAAACAAACCAGTAATAATTCTGCGAGTGAAAATCCGAACATGTTTTAAATTTGAATAGGCTTTTTTACTAGTTTTGCAAAGAAAGCTTTTGGTGCTAACCAAATCTTCCAGTAATATAATCTTGAGTTTGCTGATTATTTGGGTTTGTGAAAATTTTACCAGTTGTATCATATTCAACAACTCTTCCCATATTAAAGAATGCCGTTTTATTAGAAACACGTGCAGCTTGTTGCATTGAATGTGTTACAATAATTATTGTGAAGTTGTCTTTTAATTCATCAATTAGCTCTTCAATTTTTGCAGTTGCAATTGGGTCTAAAGCTGAGCATGGTTCATCCATCAAAATTACTTCTGGTTTAACAGCAATTGTTCTTGCAATGCAAAGTCTTTGTTGCTGACCACCAGAAAGTCCGGTTGCCTGATCGTTTAAGCGATCTTTTACTTCGTTCCAAAGACCTGCTTTTATTAAACTATTTTCAACAATTTCATCTAGTTCTTTTTTGTTTGAAAAAAGACCATGAATTCTTGGGCCGTAGGCTACGTTTTCATAAATTGATTTTAGAAAAGGGTTGGGTTTTTGAAATACCATTCCAACGGTTGCTCTAAGGAGAACTAAATCAAGGCCTGAGCGATAAATATCTTCATTGTCAATTTTAATTGTACCTTCAACTCGGCAGTTTAGAATTGTATCATTCATACGATTTATGCAGCGTAGGAAAGAAGACTTACCACAACCAGAAGGACCAATTAAAGCGGTAACTCCACCTTTTTCAAAATCTAAATTAATGTCAAATAAAGCTTGTTTTTGACCGTAGAATAGGTTGACATTTTGTGCTGAAATTTTGCTTGTCATTATTGCTTGCTTTGAGGTTAATTAAAATTAATTATCTAACAATAAATTTTTTTTTTCAAAATAACAATTTCATTTATCAAATGAAGTTAAAAAAAAGACTAATACCCCAATCTTTATACGGAAGATTTTTGCTGATGATTGCCCTGCCGGCCATGATTGTGCAAATTGTTTCTATTTATGTTTTTTACTATAGTCACGTTGATGTTGTAAGTAAGCATATGGCCAGAAGCGTGGTTTCTGAAATGACTTTTATCAGAAATACCATGAGTAACCCAGATAATCGCCAATTGCTCAGAAATTTTTCTCGAGATCTTGATATAAAATTTTCCTTTGAGAGAAAAAATTTCAGAAAGAAATCTAAAATTGCTGATAGTAGTTGGTCTAATCACTGGTTGTATAAATATATCAATCTTTTTCCGCTGATTGATCCTTATAATCGTTTTAAGTTAGAACTTAAAGAAAGAAAATTCACTCCTTATGAAATTTATGAAAATCCAGAAGATGATGATTTTATTATAGTTAAGGTTACAACTTCTAGAGGAATCATTTCTTATGATATTCCAATCAAAAGAATTGCCAGTTCAAGTGCTTATGTTTTTACTTTATGGATGTTTTTAACTGCTCTTGTCACATCTTTCATATCAATTATCTTTTTAAGAAACCAAATTAGATCAATTAAATATTTAAGTTTTGCGGCTGAGAAATTTGGGCGTGGCCAAGATGTCCCAAATTTTAAACCAAGTGGTTCAAAAGAGATAAGATCGGTCGCGATTTCTTTTATCAAAATGCGCGAAAGAATTGCCAGACAAATTAGCCAAAGAACTGATATGCTCTCGGGAGTTTCACATGATCTAAGAACACCTCTTACTAGAATGAAACTGCAACTTGAAATGATGCAACAAAGTGACGAAATTGAAGAGTTAAAGTGTGATATTTCTGATATGGAAAAACTGGTTGATGAATATCTTGATTTTGCCAGAAGCGACGACAAAGAAAAAGGAAGAATAACAAAAATTCACGAATTTATCAAAGATAGAATAATAAACTATTATTCTAAAATGAATAAAAAAATAGGTTTTATAGTTGAAATATCAGAAGATTTAGAAGTGATAGTAAAAAAATTGGCTCTTAAAAGAGCTTTAATGAATTTAATTGATAATGCCTTCAACTATGCAAAAGAGGTAAACATGACGTTAACTCAAAGTAAAAATAACCTGATTATTATTATTGATGATGATGGACCTGGAATTCCAGAAAGTGAAAGATCAAATGTTTTAAAACCATTTTATCGTGTTGACAATTCACGTAACCTTGATAGAAAGCCAACTTCAACTGGTAATTCAGGAGGTTCAGGTCTTGGTTTAGCAATTGCAACTGATGCAATTACTTCACAAGGAGGAAGGATTAGATTGCTTGAAAGTCCAAAATCAGGATTAAGGGTGTTGATTTATATTCCACTTTAGTGTATAAAAACAATTAAGGGTTTATTTTAGTTTTTTTGCTTTTTGTTCACGAGAAAATTTAATGATAAATGTTTTGTGTGACTAAGTTATAGTAAAATTATCTTCCAAAAAGAGTCTTTGGTGTCTTTGATAAACCTCTGGTGATTCTCAACTATAGGTAAAATTAAGCAAAATTTTGCTTTTAATTCCAATAAGTAGTTGTGTGCTTACAAAAATAAAAAATCTCAATTTGAATCAAATGAAAATTACAGTTATTGGAAGCGGTTATGTTGGTTTGGTTTCTGGAATTTGTTTTGCGAAGCTTGGTCATGATGTTGTTTGTATTGACAAAGATGAGAAAAAAATTTCTAGCCTGAAGCAGTCAATAATTCCAATTTTTGAACCAAATTTAAAAGAGCTTTTAGAAGAAGTTAAAGCTGATGGTAAAATAAAGTTTTCAACTGATTTGAAAGAAGGCCTTGATGTTAGTGAGGTTGTTTTTATTGCAGTTGGAACTCCACAAGATGAAGATGGATCGGCTGATTTATCATATGTTTTGGCAGCAGCAAAAGAAATTGCTGAATTATCAAATTCTTATAAATTGGTGGTTACAAAATCAACAGTTCCTGCCAAAACTGGGGAAAAAATAAAAAAATTGATACAAGAAACAAATCCAAATCTTGATTTTGGAGTTGCTTCAAATCCTGAGTTTTTAAGAGAAGGAGCTGCAATATCTGACTTTATGTTTCCAGATAGAATTGTGGTTGGTTGTGAAGACGAAAAGGCAAAAGCAATTTTTGCAGAAATTTATAAAAACTTTGCTCCAGAAAAGCTTGTATTCAGTGACATTGTTACTGCTGAGCTAATCAAATATGCTTCGAATTCTTTTCTTGCCACAAAAATCTCATTCATCAATGAAATAGCAGATTTATGTGAAATTGTTGGAGGTGACATAAAAAAACTTTCGAAAGCAGTCGGATTGGATGCAAGAATTGGTGAAAAATTTTTAAATCCTGGTCCTGGATTTGGTGGAAGTTGTTTTCCAAAAGATATTTTAGCAATTTTAAATGTTGCGAAAGAAAATAAAGTTAGTTTGTCTTTGATTGATTCCGTTGTGTCTTCTAACAACAATCGTAAAGATAAAATGGTAAAAAAAATATCAGTTGTTTTAGATAATAATTTGCAAGATAAAAAAGTTGCTCTTCTTGGATTAGCATTCAAAGGAAATACTGACGATATTCGCTATTCTCCATCAATTTCAATCGCTAAAGAATTATTAAAGTTGGGTGCGAAAATTGCTGCTCATGATTTTGAAGCAATTAGTAATGCAAAAAGAGAATTAGCAAGTTTTAAAAATATAGAGTTTTTCGAAGATTTATACAAAACATTTAGTGATGCTGATTTAATTGTGATTGCAACCGAGTGGAATGAATATAAGGCTATTGATTTTAATAAAATAAAGACATTAGGCAAATGTCGTAAAATTGTTGATTTGCGCAACTTATTTGACGCTAAAGAAGTTAAAGAGATGGGATTCGAATATTTCTATATTGGTGGTAAGTAATTCTTAAAATATGAGACCAAATACGTCTTTATACCTTAACACAATTAAAGCTTTAAAAGAACCAGAGCCAACTTATGTTGCTTCTAAATAAATTAAAAAACTCAGAAGCAAAACTAAAAATGCTTAAGTTTTATTTTAGAGGATTGTTGAATCCAAATTAGAATAACTTTAGAAAAACTTTTTAAATTTCCCCGATTATTTCTTGAATAAATGATGTTTTAGGCTAGTATTTACATGGATCTAG